>CADBMP010000384.1 GCA_902795775.1 uncultured Lachnospiraceae bacterium
GCTACCGGCAGGCTCTTTTCATTTCAAGAAAAGGAGATTTCAGATTATGAGAGAGATGGTTAAAAAGATAAGGAACAAGGCAGCGGAGAAAGACGGCAACAGAGCAGCGGATGATGAAAGGAATCGGGCTGGCGTTTCCGGTGGTAAAAAGAAAGTGGTTGTGATATACTTCATTGTATAAAAAGATTTCAGGAAGAAAGAAGAACAGGAGGTGGCTTTCCGTGAAAAAGATCGGAATCGGATATGAGAATTATAAGGAATTTATCGATCTGGATATGTATTATATAGATAAGACCATGCTGATCCGTGATATCGTGGAAAAAGGTGGAAAGGTGACGCTCTTTACCCGTCCGAGGCGGTTCGGGAAGACACTTGCGTTGTCGATGCTCCGGACTTTTTTTGAAAAGGAATATGACTATGATGGAAATGTCGTGGACAACCGTCGGTACTTCGAAGGGAAACGGATTATGGAGGCGGATGAAAAAATCCTGTCCATGATGGGAAGGTACCCGGTGATCAAGCTGTCGTTAAAGTCGGCGAAGCAGCCGGATTTCTATACGGCATTTATGAAGCTGAGGGATGAGATCATCGGGGAGTTTAGAAGGCATCGTTATCTGAAAGATTCGGAAAAGCTTGACGAGGGGCAGAAGAAAAAATTTTGCGGGTTGATGACGGATACGGAGGACTGGACAGCGGGATCTTTTGAGAGCAGGGAGGCAGAGCAGGAAGCTTTCCGGAAAGAAGTAGCCCGCTATTCTACTGCCTTAAAAACACTTTCCGGATGTTTGAAGTTCCACCACGGAGAGGATGTCATCGTCCTTCTGGATGAATATGATGTGCCTCTGGAGAATGCGTATTATAAAGGTTTTTATGAGGAAATAGTCGGATTCATTCGTTCCCTTTTCGAGTCTGTCTTGAAGACAAATGATGATCTTGCTTTTGGTGTGGTCACGGGCTGCTTGAGGATCAGCAGGGAAAGTATCTTTACGGGGCTGAACCATCTGAAAATCAATTCTATATTGAATGATAATTTTTCAGAAGGTTTTGGATTTACCAGGAAGGAAACAGAGCAGATGCTGATTAACTATGGAATTGAAAGCAGGATTCCGGAGGTAAAGGACTGGTATAACGGATATCTTTTTGGGGAGAAGGAGATTTACAATCCATGGAGTGTCATAAACTATGTGGATTCTGTTGCAGTAGATCGTGCAAAGTACCCAAAACCGTACTGGGCGAATACTTCTTCGAACCAGATCATCAAGGACATGGTCTGGCAGGCGGATGAGGATATGAAAAAGGAACTGGATGAGCTGATCCGGGGAGGCACGGTCGAGAAGAAGATCCATGAGGATATCACCTATGATGATATCCATGAATCGGAGGATAATCTTTGGAACTTCCTGTTCTTTACCGGATATATGAAAAAAGTGTCGGAGCGTCAGGTGGGAGATGATGTTTACCTGACCATGTGCATCCCGAATCGGGAGATAAGGAGTATATACACCAATCAGATCAGCGGCTGGTTCGACGGGATTGTCAAAGGAACGGACAGGACAGAATTTTACCGGGCTGTACTTGACGGTGATACCGGACGGATCGAAGATTATGTGAGTGACCTTTTGGAACAGAGCATCAGCACCTTTGACAGTCAGGAGAGTTTTTATCATGGCTTTTTCCTTTCGCTCCTATACGGAGTGCCGAGGTATTCCGTGCGTTCGAACAGGGAGGAGGGGGATGGCCGTTCGGATATCGTGCTGTACCCGAACCGCCCGAAGGACAAGGCGATTATTTTTGAAGTAAAGGTACGGAAGAAATTCAACGAGATGGAGGACGGCTTAGAGGAAGCCTACCGTCAAATCCGGGATCAGAAGTACGAAGAAGGCATCTTGGATGACGGCTATATCGGTTCTGTCTCTTATGGGATATGCTTCTGCAAAAAGGCATGTGTCATCGGGAAATTGCCGGAATGAAGGAGGAGGGTATTCGGAAAGGATAGTAAGAGTTCGAAAAATCTTCGCACAGAGTAAATTTTTTTGCAGAAAAATAAATGCATAAAATGGCGAAAACGAGCGCCGAACGGGAGAAATCAGAACCTGTATGCAAAAAGCCCGCAAAAGCACCGAAAACGGTCGCTGAAAGGGTGAAACACAGAAAAACCGCAAAAAATGCTTGAAAAATGGGCATTTCTGCGGTTTTTTTGGTTCCTGTGAGAGGGGTGCAAACAAAAATACCCCAAAAACTGTGATACTGTTGTAATACTCGGTATGTTATGATGCTGTCAGGAAAAAGAATAGTGAGCGGATATATATCTTGAGGATCTAAAAAGTAAGGCACAATGGGAACAATGCGACCGTGGAGTGGGGCAAGGTGAGCGGTGCAGATTCCTACAAGGTCTATGCCGCATACTGCGGAAGCAAGTTTGCGCTCGTAAAGACCGTAAAGGGCAGTGCGAAATGCAAAGTGACC
>CADBMP010000385.1 GCA_902795775.1 uncultured Lachnospiraceae bacterium
GATATTCCGAGCACACCGGGAAAAATCATGATGAATGTATGGCCGGGAAGGGGCGTAGACGAGTGGTTAAAGCCATTTAACGGAAGAACAGGACTGACCGCTTATTATGACTGGGCATCCTATGATGCACCTTCTGCAGGAAACAGCGTATCTTCCGGAAATTCCGGAAACACTGGAAACTCTGGAAACACAGGGTCTGCTGCACAGGGAGCTTATTTTGACAGCAGCAAGAGCTACAAGATTATTAACTACAACAGCCATTTATCCTTAGATGTAGCATACGGCAGCAAAAATAACGGCGCAAATGTACTCCGGTATAATTATAACGGATATAACAATCAGAAATGGGTGCTGGAGAAACAGGCAAATGGTTACTACATCATCAAGAGCCTTTCAAGCGGCAAGGTACTTTCCATTGCAGATTCAGCAGGCTGGGACGGCGCAAATGTACATCAGTGGGATTATTACAGAAATTCCTCTCAGGAATGGAGCATTGTACCGGCAAAGAACAATACGTATAAAATTGTGAACAGGAACAGCGGTAAGCTTTTAAGCGTATCATGGGGCAGCAAAGATGCAAATGCGAACATTGAGCAGTATAAGGATGTAAACGGAGATTCACAGCTTTGGTGGATTGATGTGGCAAAGTAATCCCCCTGACAGAAGATATTGGCTGATGGATGGGTTTGATGATTTGACAGAAATAAAAAATAAGAAATAAAAGGTCTGGGTGCCGGAGAAATTCCGGCACCTCTTTTGCATTATGTTTCCTGTTCGTTTTTTTTGAGGTTTCCTGTGATGATATCTTCTAACGTTTTGGTATAAAAATATTCATGGACCAGCGTGTAAAAGCCCTTCCAGAGCGGAAGCGTCTTACAGCTTTCTGCGCGTTCACAGGGTTCGGCATCTTTTGCCAGGCAGGAAACAACCGCAAAGGAACCCTCCAGTTTTTCTAAAATTTCTCCAATGGGATAATCCTTTGGCTTTCTGCATAACATATACCCGCCGCCTTTTCCGCTGACGCCGAGTATCATTTTTTCATGCACCAGATCTTTCACGATAATTTCCAAATATTTTTTTGAAATATTCTGCCGTGCGGCAATATCCTTCAGAGGGATATATCCCTCATTTTCATGTTCTGCGAGGTCGATCATCATGCGGAGCGCATAACGTCCTCTTGTTGAAATCATCATATTCTTCTTCCTCATTTCTTTCTGTGCCGCCCTGGTTTTGATGCCGGCAGGCACATTGTGTCAGGCAGCACTCGGACACAATGTATGGCATTCAACCCTATTATACCGTAGGAATAGGGGAAAATGCAAGAAATTCTATTTCGGAGTATATGTAACAAATTTTTAATCGTATTGTTATTTTCCTTTACTTTTCTGTTATCAAGTGTTAAAATATTATACAGGTCATACGATATCCGGGTAAAGATTTTTTTCCTGCAAATGGCATTTTTGTTATTTGCGGGCAGGAGACAGGCCTGGTATCTGTTCCGGGGGGCAGCAGTGTGGGATTGCGCCTCACGCTGTATGTTTCCGGGACATCATTATATAAAATAATAAGGAGGAAATTTTACAAATGGCAAGAGCAAAACAATCCATGGATGGAAATACCGCTGCGGCTCATGTAGCTTATGCGTACACAGAAGTAGCAGGTATCTATCCGATTACACCGTCAAGCCCAATGGCTGACTCCGTAGACATGTGGTCAGCAGCAGGACAGAAGAACATTTTTGGCAGCACTGTAAAAGTAGTGGAAATGCAGTCTGAAGCAGGTGCAGCAGGAACGGTACATGGTTCCCTCGCAACAGGTGCACTCACCACAACATTTACGGCATCTCAGGGACTTCTTTTAATGATTCCGAATATGTATAAGATTGCTGCAGAAATGCTCCCTTGTGTATTTGATGTTTCTGCGCGTACCGTTTCTACTCATGCACTGAACATTTTTGGTGATCATAGTGATGTTTACGCCTGTCGTCAGACCGGTTTCGCTATGCTTGCTGAATCCAATCCACAGGAAGTTATGGATTTAAGCCCGGTTGCACACTTGGCTGCACTGGAAGGAAAAGTTCCATTCATCAACTTCTTTGACGGATTCCGTACTTCCCATGAAATTCAGAAGATCGAAAAATGGGATTATGAGGATCTGAAGGAAATGTGCCCGATGGATGCTGTTGAGGAGTTCCGTAAACATGCATTAAATCCTGAGCATCCGGCAGCACGTGGTTCCCATGAGAACGGTGATATCTTCTTCCAGCATCGTGAGGCATGCAACAAGGCATATGATGCACTTCCTGCAGTTGTAGAGAAGTACATGAAGAAGATTAATGAGAAATTAGGTACAAATTATGACCTGTTCAATTATTACGGGGCAGAGGACGCAGACAGGGTAATCATTGCAATGGGTTCCATCTGTGATGTGGCAGAGGAAGTCATTGATTACCTGACGGCAAAGGGCGAGAAGGTTGGTCTGATTAAAGTACGTTTGTACCGTCCATGGTCTTCAGAGGCAATTCTGAAGGTAATTCCAAAGACTGCAAAGAAGATTGCAGTGCTTGACCGTACAAAAGAGCCTGGTTCTTTAGGTGAGCCTTTGTACATTGATATTGCGACCACGCTTCGTGAAGCAGGAATGAATGACATTGTTTTAACAGGAGGACGTTACGGACTTGGTTCTAAGGATACACCTCCATCATCTGTATTTGCAGTTTACAAAGAGTTGGAAAAGGATGCACCAAAGCCTCGTTTCACCATCGGTATCGTGGATGATGTTACGGATCTCAGCCTGCCTGAGATCAAGCCTGCACCAATCACTTCTGCACCGGGAACAAAAGAGTGCAAATTCTGGGGTCTTGGCGGAGACGGTACAGTAGGTGCAAATAAGAACTCCACAAAGATCATTGGTGATCACACAGATAAGTACATTCAGGCATACTTCCAGTATGACTCCAAAAAGACAGGTGGTGTGACCATTTCCCATCTGCGTTTTGGTGATAACCCAATCAGAAGCCCATATTACATCAATCAGGCAGACTTCGTTGCCTGCCACAACCCTGCTTACGTAACACAGGGAATGAAGATGGCGCAGGATGTAAAGCCGGGCGGTGTATTCATGATTAACTGCCAGTGGACAGATGAAGAACTGGCAAAGCACTTAAATGCAGAAGCAAAGAAATATATTGCAGACAACAACATCCAGCTTTATACCATCAATGCCATTGATAAGGCAATCGAAATTGGTATGGGCAAGCGTACCAATACCATTTTACAGTCTGCATTCTTTAAATTAGCAGATGTCATGCCGATTGATGAGGCAGTGACTTTCATGAAAGAGGCTGCAAAGAAGTCTTACTCCAAGAAGGGTGATGCAGTCGTAGAAATGAACTACAAGGCAATTGATGCCGGTGTGGATGCTGTCCACAAAGTAGATGTTCCGGAAAGCTGGAAGAATCCGGAGCCGGATGCACCTGCAAAGGAATTACAGGGAAGACCAGAGGTCGTAAAACTTGTCAAAGACCTTCTTGGACCAATTTCCAAGATGGATGGAGACAGCCTTCCGGTATCTGCATTTATCAACAATCCGGATGGTCAGTTCGAGACAGGTGCTTCTGCATATGAGAAGCGTGGTACAGC
>CADBMP010000386.1 GCA_902795775.1 uncultured Lachnospiraceae bacterium
GGCTGTAAAGGCGAAGCTAAAAGCATTAGGCATCCCTATTCTGGCAGAGGATACCGGATTAAATTATGGTAGGACGGTAGAATTTTATCCGGAAAATGGAAATTTTTTAATTAAAGCGGTAGGAAAGCCTGTGAAAACAATTTAATTCATGAGGTGTTTGTATGAAATTAGAATTTATACCAAAGGTCATTACATTACTTGCCGGTGCGATTGTCTGTATCATTACCATTATAAATGATATGGAAACGGTGTATAGTCTGGAGTTAGTTTTGGCAACGCTGATTATTTTTTATATTATCGGTCAGATTGCAAAAACTATCATTCGTAAGGTCATTGCGGGAAATATGTTTGTGAAACGCCATGATGGAAATGAAAGAAGCATACCAATTCCTGAAGTGAAACAGGACGAAAACAACGCTAATTCCGGGAATGGCCAAAATAATGAATAATTCAGAAGGGATGTTTGTGCATGAAGGAATTAAGTGAAAATGAAAAGCTGGAATTATGGAATCAATATGAAAATGAACGAACACCTGAACTTCGCGAAAAACTCATTGTGGCTTATGCAGGGCTGGTAAAGGTGGTTGCAGGCCGTTTAGGGATGTACCTTGGTTATACTGTAGAATTTGACGATTTAGTTGGATATGGGATTTTTGGGTTAATTGATGCGATTGATAAATTTGAACTTACAAAGGGTGTAAAGTTTGAAACGTATGCCAGCCTCCGCATTCGTGGTTCCATTTTGGATCAGATTAGAAAACTGGACTGGATTCCGCGGACATTGCGTCAGAAACAGAAAAGGCTGGATCAGGCTGCAAAGACACTGGAGGCAGAGCTTGGAAGACCTGCTACCAACGAAGAACTGGCAAAAAATCTGGAAATGTCGATGGACGAGCTGGATGAGCTGATGAACCAGACGCAGATTGCAAATCTGGTTTCCCTTGATGAATATTTAGAGCAGGGGAGCGAGGTAAAGGCAGAGCTTGGAAATACGCCCAGATTTGAACAGCCGGAAATGGTGGTTGAGAGGCAGGAATTAAAAAAGATGCTGGCAGAGGCAATCAGCTCGCTGACGGAAAAAGAACAGCAGGTGATTTCTTTTTATTATTTTGAAGAACTGACCTTAAAAGAAATCAGCCGGGTGTTAGAAGTGTCAGAGTCCAGGGTTTCACAGCTTCATACGAAAGCGTTGAAGAAGATGCGTGAAAAGATTGGTACAGATGTGCCTTTGTTTGGTTTAGGAAGTGTATAGATATTATATGACACAGGCAACGGAGTTTCCTGATTCTGTAAGGAAGTGAGGGGATATCATGAAAAGAAATGCTTTTTTTCAGTTAATTCATAAAGAAGATGGAGTGTATCTGAAGTCTTATCCTCCGGCAGACGGCGGCGAGCCATTGAAAATAGAAGATATTATCAATTATCTGGATTTAAAGAGATTTGATAATGTTGACCTTGCAGATATTAAGTCTTTTGTTGAGGCTGCTGCAAAGGAAGTGAATGCAATGGTGAGAATTACAACAAAGGATATAATTCCGGAAAAGGAAACGGTAGTAATCACCATTGACCCCAAAAGGCTTTATGCCAAGATTCGTTTATATCCGAATTCCAGCAAGGGTGCAAGGCTGACTTTTCAGGATGTGAAGAATCTGCTGAAACAGCATAATGTTGTGTATGGAATTATTGATAAAAATATTGAAATTATGTTAAAAGCCAGATTATACTGTATGGATATTCTGGTAGCAAAAGCGACCCTGCCGGTTCATGGAAAAGATGCGGTAATTACGTATCATTTTAATGTGGAGAAAACGAATAAGCCAACGGTCGGGGAAAATGGTCAGGTTGATTTTCATAAATTAGATATGATTGAATCAGTACATGAAGGGCAGCTTTTAGCTACCCTGGTACATGCAGATTTTGGAAAAGCCGGGAAGGACGTGACCGGAGCGGATATTAAGCAAAAAAAAGTGATAGATAAAAAGCTCAAGCATGGAAAAAACATCCATCTGTCTGATGATGGACTGGAGATGTATTCTGATGTTTCCGGAAATGTCACATTGGTTGCTGGTACGGTTTTTGTTTCAGATTGTTATGAGGTGCCTGCGGATGTAGGACCTTCGACCGGAGACATTGATTATGATGGCAGTGTAAAGGTCAAGGGAAATGTACTGACTGGATATACAGTAAAGGCAAGCGGAGATATTCATGTAAATGGTGCTGTGGAAGGTGCAACGTTGATTTCCGGTGGAAAGATTGTTTTGAACCGGGGGATTCAGGGAAAAGAGCGTGGTGTAATGAAAGCAGAGGGGGATATTATCTCCAATTTCATTGAAAGCTCTACTGTGACTGCAGGTGGTAAGGTGATTACGGATGCCATCATGCACAGCAGCGTTATTGCCAAAGACAGTATTATTGTAAATGGGAAACGTGGAATGATTGCAGGCGGGACCATCCGTTCCACGCAGAAGGTGGAAACAAAAATTGCCGGTTCTACAATGGGAACGACTACAGATATTGAAGTTGGATTTGACCCGGATCGTTTAGACCGTTATCATGAGATTGAAAAGAAAACGGAGGAAATCAGCGAGGAAAAAGAAATTATTTTACAGACTGTGGAAACCTTAAAGAAGCGTTATAAATTAAAAGGCTCTCTGGAGCCGGAAAAGCTGGAAATTTTAAAACAAAATTCCGAAAGATTAAAAGAGATTGATGAAGAATTAGAGAGCATGACGGAAGAATATGATGAAATAGAGGAACAGATGCAGGAATCCAAGAGTGTTGGCAAGATCATTGTCCATGATATTGCCTATACCGGAGTAAAGGTTACAATTTCCAATGTTTCTAAGTATCTTCATAGTGAGGTACAGCATAGTACATTTGTCAGGGAAGGTGCAGAAATCAGAATAAAAGGAATCTAGTGTTCAGATAAAGCTATTTATAACGCTTGCGAAGCAAGCTATAGAAGCACCAAATAGCTATAGCAGCAAGTGCTTCGGTATGGAGGATTGTTATGTCACTTACGATTGATTATGTAACGATGCCACCGAAATCTCAGGAAGCATCTCAGATACAGATAAATGAAATTAACAGACTGAACCAGGAAAATCAGCAGATGCATACGGAATTTCAAAATATGGTTCAGGAAAACCAGGAAAAAACCATCCGGCGCAGAAAGGCAGAAAATGAGGAATTAAAGAACGAGGAAGACAAAAGAAAGCGTCAGAAAAAAAAGAAACATTTTTCCGGAGAGAATGGGGAAGCAGCTTCAGAAGAAGAAAAACAAAAAAACGAAAAAGAAAAGAAGCAAAATCCTCATTTTGATATAAGAATCTGATATAAAATAAAAATTTAAAATGGTTTTATTGGAGGAAAGAAAAATGATAGTTTTGGAAATTGCAATGCTTCTTGTGGGAGTGCTTGCAGTTGTCTACAGCGTGCGTGTATCGGAAAAGCATAAAGGAACCGAAAGCTTAAAAGAACGGGTAGAGTATATGGAATATGCTGATTTTCCCGAAAAAGAGTGGACAGAAAAAATTGATAAGCTTAGGGAAAAAGCAGAAGATGTATATAATGAGGTTGATCATAAGCTTAGCAAATTATCGAATGAAAAAATATTAGGAATGAACGAATATTCCGACCAGGTGTTAGACAAAATTGAAAAGAATCATGGAGAAGTTGTTTTTTTGTATGACAGAATGAATGAAAAGCAGGAAGAAATACAAAAAACAGTAGAGGAAGTGGATTCTATACGTGCAACCTTAAAGGATGATACCCAAAAAGAGTATCAAAAGCTGGTGGAAAAAGAAGAAGCTCTGGACCAGATGAAGAAAAGTATTGAAATGGAAGCTTTAGAAATTCAGGAACGGCAGAAAGAAATTAATGAAAGCCAGAAGGAAATTGCAGTAAGTCAGAAGGAAATTGAAGAAAGCCAGAAAGAGATAGAAGAAAAGCAAAAACAGATTGAAGAAAATCAAAAGGAAATGGAAGAGAAGCAGCTTCATATGGGTGATTTTGCCACAGATGACCTTCTATCTGAAATTTCAGAAAGCCTGAAGTCTGAAGCAGAGGAGTCTTCTATGGAATCTTCCGGGGAAGAACCGGAAATTCCTGAAGAAGAATTCTTATCTCCGACCGGAGAAAAGCTGACAGGTGTGGAATTGGCCAGAGAGAAAGCAAAACGAAAGAGAGAAAAGGCAAAACGGGAAAGAGAAGAAAAAGAAGCGGAAAAGAAAGCAGCGAAAGAGGCTGAAAAAGAAACTAAAAAAGAAACTGAGAATGATGTGTTTTCGACGTCTGATGTGATTGATGCAGAAATAAGGAGAATTGAGGAGGCAGAAGAAAAGGAACTGCAGGAAAAAAATAATGAAGAGGATGATATGTTTACAAAGTCGGATATTCAGCCGGTCTTTGAGCAGGAGCAGCCTAAAAATCATAATGATGCCATTATTGACCTGTATAAAAAAGGACGTTCTGTTGTTGAAATTTCCAGAATGTTATCATTAGGACAGGGAGAAGTAAAATTTGTAATTGATCTTTATAATGCAAGATAAAGTATATTGTGCTGACAGGTGAAATGTTTTTTCGCTTGTCAGTTTGCCATGTGTGGGTTTTGTTGGTTTATGCTGTTTATTTATAAGGAAGGGATAATAATTATGGATAGAAAATCTTTTTTTAGGGGATTTGGAATAGGAGTGATTTTTGCTTCTGTCATTTTGGGAATTTCATTTGTCATTCGGACATCTGATTCTTTTACAAAGCAGAGGGCTTTGGAACTGGGGATGATTTATGAGAGCAATGGAGATGCAAGAACAGTGCTTTCTGAGACGGAAGGCGGAGAAACAGAATCTGCAGAAAAGCTTGCTGAGTCAGTAAATGAGAAGGATGGAAAAGAGAAAACAGATTCCTCAAAAAGCAAAAAAACATCTTCCAAGTCTAAAAAGTCTTCAGCCAAAAAAGAAACGGATATGAAAAAAGAAAAAGACAAGCTGGAAAAAAATTTAAAAGCAGAAGCAAGGAAACTTACCATTAATGCAGGTGATTGGTCTACGGCTGTGAGCAAAAAGCTTCAGGAGATGGGGATTATTAAGGATGCTGCAGATTTTGACAAGTGGCTGGATAAAAATGGGTACAGCTCCTCTATTTCTGCAGGAACTTATAATGTATCCGGAAATGATACGTATCATGACCTGGCTGAGAAGATTACAGGAAAACGGAAATGATTGGTGATAGGAATGATGGGAGAAGATAAAAGAAAGAGTGTGAGTTTATGAAATTTCGTCCTTGTATTGATATTCACAATGGCTGTGTAAAACAGATTGTTGGAGGAAGCCTTGCGGATGAGAAGAATTCTGCAGTGGATAATTTTGTTTCCGGGCAGGATGCCGGTTTTTACGCAGAGATGTATCGCAAAGATGGTCTGTCTGGTGGTCATATTATTTTGCTTAATCCCGCAGGTTCTGAATTTTATGAAAAGGATTTATGGCAGGCAAAGGAGGCTTTGTCTGTTTTTCCAAATGGAATGCAGCTTGGTGGAGGAGTAAATTTAGAAAACGCGGAGAATTTTTTGGAACTGGGTGCTTCCCATGTCATTGTTACCTCATATGTGTTTCAGGGAGGCAGGATTCATTTTGAACGTTTGAAAAATTTATGTTCGTTGGTGGGAAAGGAGCATTTAGTTCTGGATCTTAGCTGCAGGTATATGAAAGATGATTATTATATTGTTACAGACAGGTGGCAGAAAATGACAGAAGAAAGGCTGACTTTAGAAACGCTTCAGAAATTTTCTGAATATTGTGATGAATTTTTGATTCATGCCGTTGATGTAGAAGGAAAGGCATCTGGTGTGGAAAAGGAGGTAGTAAGAAGATTGGGAGAATATGGAGGACTTCCGGTTACATATGCCGGAGGAATACATGATTTTGCAGATATTGAATGGATTGGAAAAACAGGACATGGACGGATTGATTATACGGTGGGGAGTGCCTTGGATTTATTTGGCGGAAATATTCCCTACCGGAAATTATTGTAAAGTTAGTACATGATTTTGACTGATTATAGATTTTGGAATAAAAGATTTTTAACGCATGAAAAAAGCCCGTATTTAGGGCTTTTTTTTATGCACACGCCCATATAGAGAAATTAGCTGCCTTCGGAAACATGCGTTCATTTATGTGTGAAATATAACAAATAGTAATAAAAAATTAAAAAATATTGCAAAAACACTTGAAAATTGAAAAAACTATGTTATAATTGTTACATAATTGTTAAAGAAAAAAATAAAAATGTAACACATGAAGGTGTTGCGTAGAAGGATTTAGGAGGTTCTCATGAAATTAAAAAAAATTGCTTTGGTTGTAGGTCTTTGTTCCATGGTTTATGCTTTTGGCGGTCAGCCTGTATCAGCGTCAGCAAAAGAAGATGTGGAACAGGTAGCAGCTGTGCTGCCGGAGGCATCACCATCTGCAGAAGAATCTGAACCAGCAGCAGAGACACCGAAGGTGACAGAGTCATCAGAAAAAGAAGAAAAGAAGGATTCTTCCGGGAAAGATACAAATAAGAAGGATACGAAAAAGAAAGACGAAAATAAAAAAGATACAAAAAAGAAAGATACAAAAAAGAAAGACACAAAACAGAAAGACACGAAAAAGAAAGATACAAAACAGAAACAAGAAGAAAAAACGCCTTATACAAAAAGTGAGTTACGCCTTATGGCAAGCATTATAAATTGCGAAGCAGGAGCGGAGTGCTATCAGGGAAAGCTTGCAGTCGGGATTGTGGTTATGAACCGTATCAAATCAAAGAACTTTCCGAATACATTAAAAGGTGTGATTTATGAAAAAAATCAGTTTTCTCCGGTCAGAAACGGAATGTTAAAGAAAAAGTTAAGCCAGTATGATAAGGGTCAGATCAAATCTGCCCAGTGGAAATCTTGTATATCAGCAGCGAAGAAAACACTTTCCGGTCAGACGACTATTATCAAACAGGGAAAAATGAAAAACATGAAAGGAATTCATTTTTTTAGTGTTGGTCTTGCAAATGCCAAGTTTAAATTAGGTGGACATAAATTCAAATAATTGCGGAGTGGTTTCTGCATAACAGAGCACAAAAAAGGCTGTACAGAAAAATCTGTACAGTCTTTTTTTGTTATGCACACACCCGCATATGGAAATTTTGCAGCAAAGCCCCGCATTATGATAATGTGGCTCTGGTTAAAACAATATGGCTGGTTTTTATTATATGGATATATGATGTGTATATGCGATATCGTATATATGATATTGAAAACTATTACGAAAATACGATACGGATTTACGGTACCGTGTTATTATAAAGTGAACTGATACCATATATTTGCTGATTCCAAATAGGGGCTAGACAAATTATTAAAAAAGGGGTTATAATAAAAGATGTGGTTCAAATCAGGACATGTATGGCAGATGATTCCGGAAGTATAGGAAACAGAGCCGGGACAGGAAGGATGTGAAGATATGGGACGCAGACGGCAAAATGGAAAAGTAACACAGATGAAACGGCATTACTCCGTTACCTTTGGTGTTTTCTTATGCGTGTTTGCGGTTTATGTATTTGTGCTTTTTGTCCAGTCTTTTACAAAGGAGCATGTTTCTATTTATGAAGTGAATCAAAAGCAGATTGCGGACAATGAAAATCTTCGGGGTATCATTTTGCGGGAGGAAAGCCTTGTGACTGCGGGGCAGGCCGGATATATCAATTATTATGTCGGGGAAGGAGCAAAGCTTTCCATATCGACTACGGTATATTCTATTGCAAAGAAAGAGCCTGTGTCAGAAACCATTGCAGAATTGGAAACAGATGATGTGACGCTTTCGGAGGAGGATACAAAAAGTATCAGAGCTTCGATTTCTACATATCGTGAAAATTTTTCACTTTCAAATTATCAGCAGATTTCAAATTTTCGATATAATATAGAAAATACCTTGTTGGAGCTGTCAGATGTCAGTCTTTCCAAAAATCTGCGTAAAGTGAAAAAGGAGAATGCCAGAACAGAAGGATTTTCTTTTGTAAAAGCGGCCCAGACCGGCATTATCTCTTTTTCTACTGACGGATATGAGAACCTGAGTATAGATGATATTGATGAAGATTCTTTTAAAGAAATGAAAGATAACTGGGAGCAGCTCAGGACAGATAAAAAAATAAAAAAAGATGCCCCTGTTTATCGGATTGTTACCAGTGAAAAATGGTCTCTTCTTGTTCCTCTGACGAAAGAGCAGTACCAAAAACTGATAAAAAAGGATACCATTGTTGTTAAGATAAAAAAAGATAATATTATCATGACGCCGTCTGTCCAGGCGTTTACATCTGCGGGAAAGTATTATGCGAACCTGCATTTTGATAAATATATGATTCATTATCTGAATAACCGGTATTTGGACATTGAAATGGAGTTTAATAATGCAACGGGTCTTAAGATTCCGCTGAGCTCTATAATTAAGAAGAAATGCTACATTGTGCCCGGAGATTTTATTACAAAGGGAAATTCGGAAAAAAACAGGAACAAGCTTGGTGTAGTGAGTGTATCCTATGATGACGATGGTTCATCCCGGATTGATTTTACTGCAGTAGATATCTATTATCGTGATGAAGAAAACCGTTATTATATTGATACAAAGGTCCTGCCGCGTGGAACCACCATCCTGAAAAACGGAAAGGTTGAGGGAAAGCAGATGCAGCTTGCGGAAAGCGAAGAATTGGATGGCGTTTATAACTGTAATCTGGGGTATTGCAGATTCCGTTATGTCAACATATTATATGAAAACCAGGGGTATGCTATTGTGGAAAGTGGAAATACATACAGTTTATCAAATTATGACCACATTATTTTAAATCCAAATAAAATTTCAGATGATGAGGTGATTTATTAAATTGGATTTTGTGCCGTTTTTGAGAGGCACAGGCTTTTCCTGGAGGTCTGGCTTGTGGCAGGAAGGAGAGGAGCATTATGATAAAAGAAAATCTTGAGCAGACAGAAAAAAGAATTTTGGAGGCATGTGCGCGCAGTAACCGGAAAAGGGAGAATGTGACCCTGATCTGTGTCAGCAAGACAAAACCGGTTGAAATGATAGAGGAAGCATATAATTTGGGACAAAGGGAGTTTGGAGAAAATAAAGCACAGGAAATGAAGGAAAAGTATGAACTGCTCCCAAAAGATATCCGGTGGCATTTTATTGGCCATTTACAGACAAATAA
>CADBMP010000387.1 GCA_902795775.1 uncultured Lachnospiraceae bacterium
GAAAAGCCACCCGAAGCGGAACAGTTAAAAGATGTGAAAACTTGGAACAGGAAACATGGAATCATGTGGATTCTGTACGGTGTTGTAATTACTCTTGGCATGTTCATAGGCATGATAGTCGGTGATTCCCTGTTGTTTGCCTTGATTGAGTGCTTGAGTCTGCTCGTACCGGTTATTTTTATGATTTTGTATCATAAAAAACTTGTGAAAGAATTGTTTTTAGGATAATTATAAAAGAGGAAAAACCACTTGATATTATAGATTGAGATTAGGAATGTAAGCAAAGTTTGATATTATGTAAATTTATGTTGGAAACTGTTTAAGGAAAGAAGAAAATATAATGATTTTAAGTGCAAGCAGAAGAACGGATATTCCAAATTATTATTCTGAATGGTTTTACAACAGAATAAAAGAGGGATTTTTATATGTCCGCAATCCGATGAATTTTCATCAAATCAGTGAAATAAGAATAAGTCCGGATGTGGTGGACTGTATTGTGTTCTGGACAAAGAATCCTCTGCCGATGATGGAACGGTTAGATGAGTTAAAAGATTATCCGTATTATTTTCAATTTACACTTACGGGTTATGGAAAGGATGTTGAAAAGGAACTGCCCGACAAGAGAACAGAAATGATTCCGGTTTTTCAGAAGCTGTCTCAAAAAATCGGCAAAGAAAGAGTTATATGGAGATATGATCCGATACTATTTTCAAAGAGATATACAGCGGAATATCATTTAAAAGCGTTTACAAGTATTGCGGAGGCATTAAGCGGCTATTCGGAAAAATGCGTGATTAGTTTTGTAGATGCCTATCCTAAAAACAAGAAAAATATGGAACAGTTTTCCTGTTTTGATTTAGAAGAAACGGAGCTTAGGGTCTTTGTAAAGGAATTAAGCAAAGCTGCAAAAAAGAATCATTTTAAGATTGGCAGCTGTGCAGAGAAAATAGATCTAAGCGAATGCGGAGTCACGCATAACAGCTGCATTGACAGGGAGCTGATTGAAAGGCTGATTGGCTGCAGATTGAAAGGGAATAAGGATAAAAATCAGCGTGAAGAATGTGGATGCTTTGAAAGCGTGGAGGTTGGCGCATATAATACTTGTAAAAATGGTTGTTTATATTGTTATGCTGATTATAGTGAGAAGAGTGTAGAAACCAATGTATTGAGGCATGATCCCGCATCGCCGCTTCTCTGTGGCTCTGTGGAAATGGAGGATAAAGTGAACCAAAGGAAAGTTGTTTCATTGAAAGAGAGGCAGTTGAGTATATTTGATTTGTAAAATAGGGTGGCAAAGGGAAAATAAGTTTTTTATAAGAATGAAAGTAATAGTTATTTTGGAAGTTGAGGTGATTTTTATGCAGCAGCGTTTATCGTGGTCTGAAATCAAAAAAAAATATCCGGACCAATGGATAGGCTTGGTGGATATTGATTGGGAAAATGGTGCAACAGTACGATCCGCAGTGGTGAAATATGTTGGAAAAAATTCGACGGAATTATTAGAAATTAAATTTGACCATGAGCCTGACCTGCTTGTCAGGTATACTTCTCCAGATAGTCTTGGACCAATGGGGATTGTGGGAGGTATGGTATGGTGCTAAACGTCCGGGGGACGTTTGTTCAGCACGGACCAAAGCGGAGCGGAGACACAGTTTACATTATCATTGGATAATGAGGCACAGCGTCCTGTTACATTTTTGAAGAATTGGTATGGACTTGATGCTATGATTGATACGGGTTCGCTGTTTCCTGTGTGGGTAGATGATGAAAAATTTCTTTCCAAACTTGGTGCGGAAGTAGTGATTGACCATGTAGAGTTTGGTGGGTTTGGTGGAAATGCAGAGGGAAAGCTTTATGTCATACCAATGTTTCAATTTGGGGAATTGATTTATCCGAATTTCCATATCATAGCCCATAAGATGGAATTGCCATGCCAGATGATATTGCCTGCAACGATGTTCCGGAAACTGAGGTATGAGATTGATGATGAAAACCATGCCTTAAATGTGACGATTCCGGATCATCAGTCAAATGTTAGGAACCTTGTTATCAAAGATTCAGACGGAAAATTGCATGTGCTTTGCACTCCGGCAGAGATTGTACCATGATACCTGTTTGTTTTAAAACGAAAAATAATACATAAAATATGTGGAATAAATGTATGAAAAATGGGGATTTGTTTGACTAAAAAAATCAAAAGAAAAAAATTTTTAGTCAAACATTGGTCAAAGAGGTTGTCAAAAAACAGTGAGGGAACACTTGTTTTCTGATATAAATAGTTGTATAATAACACCTGATATTTCAAAATTAAAAAGTAAGCGAGAAGGTGATTATAATGACGGAGGAGCAGATTAAGTTTTTCTGTAAATGCATGGTTGAAAATGGAAATCGATTATTTACGAAGGAAGAGAAGGAAGTCTTAAAGCATGCGATAGATGATGCAAAGAATATGCAACAGCTATTTGAGATTGCTATTGCATCCACATCATTCGGAAGATAAATAGTAAGCGCAAAATTTTAGGGTGGATTTTATGTCCTAGAGGAGCCCTATGATGCGGTCATTCCTCCTGCCTGCCGCAGAAGAGGAACAGGGTATCTTTGTCAAAAGGATCAAGACAGAATTGATGTCTTATGATGGAAGCTGGTCCATCGATCCCGCGCCTGAGATCCGTAAATCCGCAGGCGATATAGATCTTCTTGAATCCGGATGCATTATTTAACATGTGCCACCGCCTTCATGATACGAAAGAGCATCTCATCGGACAGCCCTTCCGGGAGTTCGATGGATGCAGGTCCGATATGTATTACTGCTGTATCTGCATCATGCCGGATGGGGCACTTTTTCAGTTCCACAC
>CADBMP010000388.1 GCA_902795775.1 uncultured Lachnospiraceae bacterium
ACCGAGGTACAGCGAGGCTTTCTGACGCCGTAATCGGAAAAATAGACAAGCAAGATGTTCAAGTTAATTATTTACAGTTCCTTACCTGATTTCCTCTCCTGCCTCCTTTAATTCCACTTTATTTTTATACATTTCCTCATCTGCCCTCTGGAACACAGTCTCCATGGCTTTATCCTCTTCACAAAAGATACTGATCCCGGCAGCCACAACAACCTCTCCCTGTTCCTTGTTTTTCTTTGACCATTCCCGGATTTCGCCAAGCAGCCTGTCCCTGTTTTTATAATCCTGCCCCTGCAGGATCACAACAAATTCATCTCCACCAATCCGAAACACCGGACTTCTTTTAAAAACAGAGCAGATCATATAGCTCGCACCTTTAATCCAGCGGTCGCCCGCCTTATGCCCCATGGTATCGTTCACAACTTTCAGATTATTCACATCGCAAAGCACGACAGCAAACTCCACCGGAATTTTGGCTAAGATACGGCGGTTCAGCTTTTCCTCCATCATCTGGTATGCGTGCTTGCTCTTTGTTCCTGTCAGAGGATCCTTATCCACTAACTCCCTGGTCTGCTTGAGTGCTTTTGCATATTCCAACTCCCGTTTCATCTGCGCATCAATGCTGCTGATTCCCACCAGAATATGCATTTTTCTATTATCCAGATAGTCCGCCTTCATGCTCACATATACCGGTACACCCTGAAGCATCACCCGGTACGATACGGTAAACGGATGGCCCTTTTCCACTTCCTCAAGCACCAGCTTTTTTGTAAAAACACTCAGAATACGCTCCCTGTCCTCTTTGTAGAGCGTTTCCTGCATTTTTTTTCTCATTTCATCAAAAAAATCCAGGCCCTCCTTTGCCGTATTCAGCTCCTCATATGTTTTACTGGAGTTATATTCTATATAATGGTCATCTTTTAAATCCACATAATAAACGCTGAAATAATCCTTGGATAACGTCAGGGCAATCTGTGAAAAAGTCAGCTTGTCTGTCTGGCTCCTTTCCAGTGCCGTCTGGCTCATCTTAAGCTTTTCCTGGCTTTCTTCCAGTTCTGTCCTGCTCTGCTTCAATACACGCTCTAACTCCTGCTGTCTTCTGACCTGCACATCCACATTGCTCAGCCCCACCAGAATATGGCTCGGATCTCCCTCAATACATGCAGCCTTTGTATTCACATACGTAGGAACCCCATTTAATATCAAACGATACACCAAATCAAAGGATTCTGTTTTTTTCAGTTCTGACAAGATGTTTTCTTTCTGATACGCCAAAAGCACCATCTCCACATCATCCGGATAGACACGCCCTGGTATTTCCTTTTTGCAGTCCCCAAAGAAATCATCTCCGCTATTGATAATCTCCAACGACCAGAACGAGCTGTTGGAGCTGTATTCCATATAATACCCGGTAATAATATCCACATAAAAAATGCTGAAATAATTTCTTGAAAGTGTTTCTGCAATCTTTGTATAAGTGAGATTTTTTTTCTGCAGAAAATCTAATTCCTTCTGCATCTGTTCATCCACATTTCCAATGCAGACCAGAATATAATGAAAATCATTTTCATTCGGACACAAGACCTTTAAATGATGATATACCGGCTTTCCATTCATTAAAATCCGGTAGGTCATGGAAATGACCCCCCACTTTTTCAATTCATCTAATAAATATTCCTTCTGGAAAATATCCCGGAACCGTTTTGCATCTTTTTTATATATTATTTTTTCAATGACCTTCTGTATTTCCTCAAAAAAAGAATTTCCCTCCGAGGACAATTTTAAATCCCTGCTCTTGTCCGTAGTAAAATGGACATAACTGTCATTCTCCATATCAATATAATAAATATGGTCATAATCACTGGACATTGCCTTTGCAATGTTGGAAAAATCCCAGTCCTCCTCCACTGTCTCCTCGCTGTTCATATGGTCAGTACTGCTGATTCCAATGATGATATGTTCCCCATGATCCGGCCAGACTACTCTTGACTGGTAACGGACCGGCTCCCCCTCTATCATAAGGCGGTATCTCACTGTAAATACCTGTCCATTTTCCAGTTTTGGAAGAAGCGTTTCCTTTGTCAGTGCCCTTGTCACCCGTTCCTGATCCTTTTCATATATCACTTCTTTTATATTGCGGTACAGGTCAGGAAAAAAATCCGTTCCACTGCTTTCCAGCTTTAACTGTGCCAGATTGCCCGGTGTACTATATTCCACATAATGACCGCTCTTCACATTGACATAATAGATTACCTCATAATCGCTGAACAATGCCTGTGCAGCACCGGAATAAGAAAGCTGTGCTGTTTCCCTGTCCTGCAGATTATCCACCGAAACAGGTATCCCCAGCATTTCTGATAATTTGTACAAAGTATCTAAAGAGGGTTCCAAAGAAGACTCGATCCGTTCAATTTCTTTCAGCTCCTTCTTAGAACGATGCTGTTTCTTATATTTTTCAAGCAGCTGGTATAATTCATTGATTTTTCCACCAATTGCTTCATTTATTTCTTTTTTTCTATGCTTCTTCTCCAATATCATCCCCCCTATATCAGATTCACTCCGTACATTTCCTGCTGTTTCTATTTTAGTAAAAACAAGGTTTTTCGTCAAGTTACGATTCTAAGGCTCCTCAGAAATCAATCGCCTGTGAGGGTCAGCGGTATTTCATTGTCCATCATGTATTTTACAAACTTTACCGCATTCTTTTTATGTTTTGTTCCTTTTAAAATAGCAATGACCGGCTGCTTCATTGCAAGGGATATCTGCTGGCATTTTTTACTGTCTGCCAGATAAAGTCCGCAATGATACCATTTTTTGTCTTCCGGCTCAGCCGTTTTATCCTCCTCCTGCTTTGCCCGGTCTTCCGCTGTCAGATGCCGGGCAAGGTACCTGTATTTTTCTTCGTAGTCCTGATAAAAGGATACCTCCTTATTTTCCTCTGCCGTAAAAAAATAATCTGCAGTTCCCCAGCGGCTGAAATTATCCTCATCCATAATCAAAACATCTGCAGTATTTGCAAAAATATAGGTCTGAAGCTTTAAATCAGAGGGACAGATTTCCACCACAATTTCTTCCCTCTGTTTATCAATTTTAAAATAATCTTCCAATGCCTCTGAAAATTCCTGCAGCTTTTCGTTCTCCATGACCTCCTGGCTGATTACCACATAAAGTGCCTCCGCAGGCTTTTTTTTGAATATTTCTTTAAACAGCACCAGAAGGACGGCAAGCACTACGGCTCCGACCACTACAAATTTGAAATAATAGTCAAAAAAATAACGCAGCTTTCCCTTTGCATCCATATTTTTTACATCACTTTTCGTGCTTTCTTCTGTTCTTTTTTTATAGATTTCAGAAGTATCTTCCCTAAGCTTTTTCTGATCCTCCTCCGAAAAATGCATCGCCATAATCTTATCCTCCCACTAAAACACCGCCTTCTGCAATGCAGACCCTGTTCTTTTTACATTCCTCCCACCATAAAGCATCTCTTCCACAGCCCATTACGTAAGCATCCCCCACATATAAAGCAGAAAATAAAACACCATCAAAAGACCATTCAATATTGCCGCCACCGTCGGAAAATGCGGACGGATATTTTCAATATGCAGGCTTAACCAGGAAAGGATAAAGCCTGCCACACTAAGTGCAAAACACAGCATTCCCCCTGCACCTATCAGAATCCCCCCGTTCCCGTTGCTCTCACTGGAAATAAAACAGATTACGAGAAAAAGAAACAGGGACACTACACCAATCCCTGTTGCAACAATTCCACTGACCGGATGTTTTTTATCCGATAAGTGTAAAGCACTTTTTTCTTTTTTTTTCATTTTTTTAAACATCCAAAGCTCCTATCTTATATCACCGGTTCCATCATGACCCTTTGGCGGTCCTTTTCCAAATGAACCGATAAATTCCTCTGCTGACTAAAAATAAAATATACCCAAGCATGCCTCCACATGTATTCAAAATGACATCATCCACATCACAGGAGCCAAGCCTCGTTACAAGTTGCATGACCTCCACCAGAACAGATGCACTTATGCTTAATAAAGTAACTTTGAGAAAGTTCCACCTTTTTGCTTTTAAAAAGGGGAGTACAAACCCCAAAGGCACAAAACACGCTATATTTCCAAACAGGTTAAGAATCATGCTTTCCCTATACTCCGGACGGGATGTGCATAAATAATTAAAACATCTCCTGATCTCCTCAAAAGGCTTTAAATTATAACGATACTCCAGTCCGACCACTCTCCCCATCTTTTCACAAAAAAACAGGAAGTATACCATTGCGATCAAATAGATAACAAAGCCAACCCATGCGGCTATGCGCATATTTTTCAAATCCTTTTTTTTCATTCTTATACCCCTTGCTTCTGTCACGGCTGACCGGTCGTGACAGAAACAAACATAAATCGTTTGAAAGTTTACTTTCAAATTTCACTCCCAGCTGGCATATGGGGTCTACTTACGAAGTTCTGCACCAATCTCCTCTAATGCAGTAAGAATTTTCTCCATGACATCAGATATTTCTTCCTCCTTTAAGGTCCTGTCCTTTGCCCGGAATATTATCTTATATGCCAGAGACTTGTATCCTTCCTCTAACTGTGAGCCTTCGTATACATCAAACAGCTCATAGCTCTCCAAAAGCGCACCACCCTTTTTCCGGATGACCCGCTCCACCTCTCCTGCCAGAATTTCCTTCTTCATCATCAGGCTGATATCTCTTGTCACAGATGGGAATTTTGCAATTCCTTCAAACTTCACTGCTTCCTTCTCCATGGAAATCAGCTCCATTAAATCCACAACTGCCAGATATGCCTTCTCCCCAATTTCATAATTCTTCAAAACTGCAGGATGTACCTCGCCCAGATAAGCAATGACCTTTCCATTGTACAGTACGTCTGCCTGTCTTCCCGGATGCAGAAAAGTTTTTTCTGCCTTTGGTTCGTACTCCACAGTGCCTTTCAAAGAAAGCGCATCCAGAATACTCTCCAATACACCCTTCATATCATAAAAATCACCGGCACCATACATCCCCAGTGTAAGCTGCACCCTTTCGTCCGGCAGCTCTGTAAGAGGAAGCTGCTTTGGCAGATAAACATTCGCCAGCTCATACAGCCGGACGTCTTTATTTCTGCGGCTGTAATTTGTGGAAAGGGAGCCAAGCATCCCGCCCAATGCAGAAGTACGCATAACACTGTAATCCTCTCCCAGCGGGTTACTAATGACAATGCTCTTTCGCAGCGCATCATCCTCTTTTAAATTCAGGTTCTCATATACCTTTGGACTTTCAAAGGAATACGTCATGCCTTCACAGAAACCATATGCCTCCACAATATCACGTACTTTATTTTCCAGCTCCAGCTTTTCTGACAATCCGCCCATGGTCGCAGAGCTCTCCGGCAGCGTCATAGGAATCTTGTCATAACCGTAAAATCTTGCCACTTCCTCTGCCAGATCTGCCAGACGCTCTAAATCCTGTCTCCAGGTCGGAATCGTCACTTCCCGCTTTTCCCGGTCCACCGGCAAATCAATTTTTTCAAAGTAACGGATCATTTCTTCCTCTGGAATTGCGGTGCCCAAAAGTGCATTGATTTTTTCCGGGTCATATGCAATGGTAAATGGCTCTTTTTTCA
>CADBMP010000389.1 GCA_902795775.1 uncultured Lachnospiraceae bacterium
ATGTGCTTTTATTCATTGATAATATTTTCCGTTTTACACAGGCTGGTTCCGAGGTGTCCGCACTTCTCGGACGTATGCCTAGTGCCGTAGGTTATCAGCCTACCCTGCAGACGGAAATGGGTGCTTTACAGGAGCGTATTACATCCACAAAGAAGGGTTCCATTACGTCAGTTCAGGCGGTCTATGTGCCTGCGGATGACCTTACAGATCCGGCTCCGGCGAATACATTTGCACATCTGGATGCGACCACTGTGCTTTCACGTTCCATTGTGGAGCTTGGTATTTATCCGGCGGTAGATCCGTTAGAGTCTACCTCACGTATTTTGGATCCTCATGTCGTGGGAGAGGATCATTATCACACTGCGCGCGGGGTACAGGAAATTCTGCAGAAGTACAAAGAGCTGCAGGATATCATTGCAATCTTAGGTATGGATGAGCTTTCTGAGGAAGATAAGGTAGTCGTAAACCGCGCAAGAAAGATTCAGAGATTCTTGTCCCAGCCATTCCATGTGGCAGAGCAGTTCACCGGTCTTCCTGGTAAGTATGTTCCTCTTACGGAAACGATTCGCGGTTTCCAGGAGATTTTGGATGGCAAGCATGATGATATTCCGGAAAACATGTTCTTAAATGCCGGAAATATTGATGAAGTAGTAGAAAGATTTAATAAGAAAAAATAATGAAATCTGTTCGGAGGTAGATAATGGCTGATAAAACATTTAACCTGCAGATTATCTCTCCTACCCGTATCTTTTTTGATGGGAATGCGACGATGGTGGAAATGAAGACGACAGAGGGAGAGATTGGTGTCCTGGCCGGACACATTCCGCTGACTGCCATCTTAGAGCCGGGCGTGTTAAAAATCCATCAGGAAGACGGGGTGAAACAGGCAGCACTGCATGACGGATTTGTGGAAATTCAGAAGACGAAAGTGACCGTACTCGCTGAGTCGTGTGAATGGCCGGATGAAATTGATGTGGGACGTGCCGAGGAAGCAAAGGAGCGTGCGGAGAAGAGAATCCAGAGCGGCAGAGAGGATGTGGATATGCTTCGTGCAGAACTGGCCTTGAAAAAAGCATTGCTCCGGATTGATATCGCAGGAAAGTAGATGAATGAAAATTCAAATTGCATCGTAAGTGAAAAAAGATGTATCAGGAACAGGAGAGGGGAGCCTCTCCTGTTTGGTTTATGACATTTTTTTATGACTCATAAACGGAATGGGGGCAGGACACAACCAAGCTGTATCCTGCCCCGTTCTGCGACCGGCTTTCGGCCTGAATGCCGGTCCGCGCTTTATAAAATGATACTTAATTATGATAAGCATCATATATTTTACTAATTGTTCCACTAGATCCTGCCAAAGCAAAAATTTACACTGCAAGTTTTGAAAATTGAAACCTGACTTGCTTTCATTCATGTACCAGAAAGCTGACAAGTGGATTATGACATATATTTATTGTAGTCCTCTGCGGTAGTTACACCGTTCTTCCAGTCGTTCAGTTTATTCATGGTAGCATCTAAAGTATCCTGTGAAATCTGCGGAAGCTTTTCGCCCCAGGCAGAAGTTGCCTTATCAAATCCTTTCTGGATTGCTTTCATCATTTCGTCTGCTTTGTCTGTATCTCCACCACTCAGTGCAATCGCCATACTGGCTAAACGGTCTGAGGTCTGGTTTACGCCCCAGTATCCATCTTCTGCAACATCAGCCTGAGCTTTTGCAATATCTTCTGGGGAAGCCTTAGAAGCAGCATCGCGGAATACATCTGCCAGACGTAAGCCGCCAATCTCATCATCTGTAAGATCTGTCAGATCGAACATATCTGCCTGCTGTTTTCCACCGGCAAAGGATTTGGAAAGCTGTTTTCCGAGCAGCTTTTCCACTAAGGACTGCATGGAAGCAGCTCTGGCAGCCTGATCTGCCTTTAATTTTGCAACAATAGAATCTCTGTTATAAATCTGGTTTGCACTGTCTCGTTTTACGTCTTTTGATTTCTCAAAAACAACACCGTCATCCTTTGCGGCAGATTCCTGGGCTTTTTGTGCAGGATTGTTTTCCACTGCCTGATTTTGTGCAGCCTTTGTACTTTCCACCGTATTTGCAGGATATGTTTTTACATTGTTATTTACTGTCATATCTGCCATTTTAAAGAACCTCCTTTTTCTTGTAATAAACGTATTGAAATCCGTTTCTGATGATACTTTTTCCGGTAAACCCTCAAGTTTTATACAAAGCCATGCTGCTTTTTGCATAATTCTGCCGGAAGATCGTGTTCACTTTTAGAGTGAAGATGAAAAAAGCTAATAATATGTTTCTATATATTATATCGGAAAAATGTACCGTTTCCATAATATATAAAAAAATTTTTTAGCTGATTTTATTCCATGATTGTTTTGGAATTTCATTGCAATGTCCTGTATAAAAGAATACAAATTAAACATGAATTATGTTCCTTTTCTGTGTGCGAAGGATTATCCGGGGGTATTTATTTCAAAGGGCGAAGAGGGATGGAAAAATAGGGGGGACGCTTTGTTTTAAGGGAGGCATTTGGTTTTTGATTGTGTGTTGAAAAGGATTATGGTAAAATAGTCTCATGCTTCGCATGAGCCATTCGGAGTTTGCAAAA
>CADBMP010000390.1 GCA_902795775.1 uncultured Lachnospiraceae bacterium
AAAAAAAACAAATGCAGAATAAAATTCAGCATCAGGTACACATCCACATAAATAAAATGCTTCACATCTTTTATACACTCCTTTCCATATATCATCAGATTATCCTTAATATACCGTAGTTTTTTTGAAAAAGATGTCAAAGCATGTCAATAAAAAAAAGAGTTGTCTTCTGTCTTTCGACAAAATCCAACTCATTATCTTACGGACGGTCCTCCCCTGTTCTTCCAACAGAAGTATCCGTATATTTTAAAGGTGCACTTTCAAAAAGCAGGGTTCCTCCCTCAGACTTTACCTGAACCACAAAAGCATTTGGAACCTCTTTCTCCTCGGAGCTGCTGCCATCTGACGGCATACTTCCATCCGGCGGCGTACTTCCATCCGGCGGCGTGCTTCCATCCGGCGGTGTGCTGCTCTCATCCTCTGCCTCACTCTCCGGCTCCGGTTCCTCCAGAATCTGAAGATGCCCGGAATCCATCCATTCAACCGGTAATTCCTTTCCGTTGAATAAAAGATGACAGTACGGTGTAAAGCCCTCCCCGCTTAAAAGATATCCCTTCTCATTTTTTTCAACATCTGACAACACGACCGGCTTCGTCCCCATTCTTGTATCTACTGTCTGGTATGGCGGGTTTCCACCGTAGGCATAATTTTCACCATACAGCATATCATATTCCAGCATTTTTAAATTCTCATGATATGTCTTTGTCTTCCAGGATGCATTCTGGTGATATTTTGTAATGATTCCCTCACGAATTCCAATCCTGCCAAGCACAGCAGCATAAAGCTGGTAAGATGCCAGATTCTTTGTCTTTTTTTTCAGCCCCATATTATCCCAGACCACATACTGCGTCTGGTATAAATTGGAATCGGTCAAATCCTCTTTTTCAATCCCCAGACTTGGAAGGTGGTCCCCGTAGAGTACCAGTACCGTCCGTTCCTTTCTTTTAGAAAGTGCAGAGACCAGAGCACCAATCATCTGGTCCACATCATAAAGCTGGTTGACATAATAAGAATATGCCTCTTTCTTATCTGATGGTGCCTTTTTCACCTGTATCGGAGCATTTTCACCAGTTTCAAAACCTTCATATTTTCCATGGCTTTGAACGGTAATTGCAAGCGTAAAATCTACCCCCGGCGTAGAATCCAGGGTATTTAAAACCTCCTTTGTCAAAATACGGTCCATTTTCCATCCATTCGGATTATCCTCCAGGCCATTCATGAACTCCATGGAGGTGAACGTGTCTAAGCCCAGATTTCTGAACACCTTATTCCTTCCGTAAAAAGTTCCCTCATTATTATGTACACAATGCGTGGCATATCCAAGTTTTTTCAAGTCATAGCAGATGCTTTCTGTGGGTTCTTTCCGAAGCACTGTTTTATAAGGATATTCAGAAGTTCCAAAGTCCTTCTGGCTCATGCCGGCAAGCACTTCAAATTCTGTATTCACAGTTCCTGCCCCAACGGTAGGAACCGTCAGAAGACCGCCGGAAAACCTTTTTTGCAGAGCATGGAAATTTGGAATGGCATCTTTGGAAAGTTTCAGCTCCTTCAAGGTGTCCACATCAAAAAAGGATTCCAGCTGTACAAAAATGATATTCGGATATTCCAAAGAAGGGGCGGTGCTTCCGTCCAGCCGGTCCACAATTTCCTTTACATGTGCTTCATCATACTCCTCCGGTTTCGTGATTCCGGTATCTATGATGCTGTTTGTAAAACAGTATGCAAAACCATAATTTTCATATGCCTCGGCAATGTTCGTATAATTTTCATCTAATGCCTTTACGGAATTGCTGTTCGCGTGAAGAAAAATCAATGCAGAAACAATCAGTGCCACACAGATTCCTGATACCACCAGTTTTTTCTGTGTCCGGTGCGTATGCTTTGGTGCCATGAAAAACAGGCACACAAGGGCTGCCACCACTAAGACCGTACCTAAGATAATCATTGCCACATTGAACAGATTCAGGTAATGCCCGGATACACTGATGGCACTTTCTAAAAGCGTAATATCCACCGCTGAGAACGGTGTCACCCGGAAATTTAACACCACAAAATTTACAATTCCAAAAATCAGCCAGACTGCCGTAACCATTGTATAAACGAAAATCTCTCTTTTAAAGAAAAGTGCAACAGACATGGTGAGCATGATGATTAACGTATTGAACACGAACAGGGACGGCCGCTCCAGAAAATAAGAAAAGCCGCCCAGTACAGATTTTCTGTTCAAGGCTTCTATAATGATTTCCAAAAACAGTGGAGCCGCAATATAACGCATTGCATATCTGAAGTATTTTTTTTGTTCCTCTTTTTTCTTTTTTTCCATAACTTTCCCCCTCCCTGTAAGATTACATGGTGGTCTTTGTAAACCCGCTTTGATTTATGATGATGCAAAAAAAGCCGGCGTATGGGTTTACTCTGTCATGTTCTTGTAGATTCTTCCAACTTTTTCCACAGACCCTTTGGCCACCAGACGCCCACTGTCAAGGATGATTGCCTTATCACACAAGCGCATGACCTGCTCCAGGGAATGTGATACGAAAAGAACCGTCACTCCCTTGTCGAACATGCTCATAATCTTGTTTTCACTTTTTATCCTGAATTTTTTATCTCCAACGGACAGGACCTCATCCAGAATCAGAATATCCGGCTCCACCACAGTCGCAATGGAAAAGCCGAGCCTTGCCTTCATTCCGGAGGAATAGTTTTTGACCGGAACCTCAATAAATTCACCAAGCCCCGAAAAATCCACAATTTCGTCAAACTTTTCATCCAAAAAGCTTTTGGAATACCCAAGCACAGCTCCGTAAAGATAAATATTTTCCCTGCCGGTATATTCCGGACTGAAGCCTGCCCCTAATTCCAAAAGCGGAGCAATGACACCGTTGGTATGGATTGAGCCCTCAGAGGGCTTTAACACTCCTGAAACCGCCTTTAGCAGCGTGCTTTTCCCGGAACCATTGAGTCCAAGCACCCCCAGACGTTCCCCCTGCTTTATGTCAAAGGTGATCTCCTTCAATGCCCAGAATTCATTGTACTTCAAATCCCTTCTTAAAAACTTGATCATATACTCTTTTAAGTTATCCACCCGTTCCCTGCTCAGGTTAAAACGGATACCCATATTTTTCACACGTATCGCAATATCTTTCTGCATGCTCCACCTCATTTCTGCGTTGATGCCGCCCTGTTTTACAGACGACATTCAGACAAGTAAAAACACCAAATATTAACAGTCCCTGCACATTACACATGAAGAATAAATTTATCCTGCTCCTTATAAAACAAAATCACGCCTGCCACCAAAGACACAACAGCAATGACCGAAGAAACAGCAAAATATTGAAGTTCCATTGGTTTTCCATAAAGTACGGCGTTGCGGAAATTCGTAATGCACATAAAAATTGGATTAAAGTTAAAAATCCAGTCATTTCCCGTATTGATCAGACGCTGCGGCTCATAAAAGATGGCAGAAGCATACATTAACAGCATGGTAAATACGGACCAGATGTATTCAATATCCCTGAAAAAGACGTTCAGGGTCGAAAGTATCAGGCTGAAACCAATGGTAAATATGAACAGGATGAGGAGTGGAATCACAGCCTCAAGCAAATATATGGTCGGTTTTACCTTCAGCACTGCCGCCACACAGACCAGATCCACCAGTGAAATCAAAAAAGTAATGAAATTGGACAGCACCGAGGATACCACATAGATATACTTTGGCACATAGACCTTTTTGATCATGGATGCATTGCTGCTGACTGCTTTTAGGCCGGATTTTGTGGCAGAAGAAAAAAATCCAAAAAGCAGGCGCCCTGTCAGGATATATACCGGATACTGGGGGTCATCCTTACCAAAAAAGACACCGAACACCAGCGTAAGCACCAGCATCTGCAAAAGCGGCTCCACCAGGGTCCACAAAATTCCAAGATAAGAACGCCTGTATTTTAATTTTATGTTCTTCGTTACCAGCTCAACCAGTAAATATTTATATTTCAAAAAATTTTTTAAATAGCTCTGCTTCGACATATTCCAACTCCTTATATTTTATGATCACTGTTACTGTTTTAGCAGCAAAAGCCCCCTTTTTATGACCATGAACCTTTATAACAATAACCATAATAGTATAGCACAGATAAAAGAAAAGTCAAACGAATGTTACTTTTATGGTTGAAGATTTTTTTAAAATACGTTATACTGAAAAAAAAGATTTATTTTTGAAATAAGTATTCCATGTCAGGAGGAGATTATATGGTTGAGCCTTTTGTTTCAAATGTTCTTTCAAATAAATATGATACTGCCCTGGATTTTCATATTACAATGTATGATGAGCTTCCGTACCAGCGTGACGCAGATTACTGCGGCAGGGAACAGATCATGATGCACAGTAAAAAACTGTTGAAATGTTATATGTATATGTTTGAAGATGTTTCTATCATTGATAATGGGGATGACAACATGGAAAGCTATCTGTTAGAACTTCAGCAGAATGCCGGCAGCCAGGCAAAGCTTTCCGGAAGCGTTCACAGAAAAAAAGAAAAACACAAGGAAGAAGTCACAGACGAACAGATTAAGACCCTTTTGGATGACAATGATGCTCCTGCCAGTACAGATACAGAACCGGCAGAATACGTGGATCCATTCGCCGGTGTGGAGGACTGGTAATCACGCACCATATGAGACATGTTCCAATCCAAAAGCACAAATGAAAAAAGTCCTGCAGACAGGAACTCCCTGCCTGCAGGACTTTTTTCATTATATCCCACGTAAATCTTCATGAAACATGAAAACAGTTACTATTTTCTTCGTTTAAATCCTCTTTTCTTTCCCTTTGCGCCATCCTCAGAAACATCTTCTTCCTTATCCTCAGAATTTCCATACATTGCTTCATCGAACTGCATTAAAAGCTCTTTCTGGAGTTTCGTCATCTTTGTCGGAACCTGTACCACCAGGGTTACATAATGGTCACCGCGTACCTGCTTATTCCGAAGGGACGGCACGCCCTTGCCACGAAGTCTTACCCTTGTATCTGTCTGGGTTCCCGCAGCAACGGTATAAATCACCTCTCCGTCTATGGTTCCCACACGAATATCCCCGCCAAGTGCTGCCTGCGCAAAGGTAATGGAAACGGTGGAATAAATATCCATATCCTGACGGCGGAAGATTGGGTCATTTCCGACCACAACCTCCACAAGAAGATCTCCTCTTGGTCCTCCGTTCACACCCGGCTCACCCTTGTCACGTATTCTGACGCACTGGCCGTTATCAATTCCTGCAGGTATTGAAACTGCTATGTTCTTCATTTTACTGATATATCCGGTACCATGACAATCCGGGCAGCGTTCCTTGATCATCTTTCCGGTACCATGACAGTCCGGACAAGTCTGAACATTTCTGACTACGCCGAACAACGACTGCTGTGTAAAGACCACCTGCCCTTTTCCACCACACTTTTTACAAGTCTCCGGTGTCGTTCCCTTTTTCGCACCACTTCCATGGCAGGCTTCACATTCCTCTTTTAAGGTGACGTTCAGCTCTTTATCCACACCAAAACATGCTTCTTTAAACGTAATCCTGACTGCTTTCCGGATATTCTGCCCCTTCATCGGGCCGTCATTGCTGCGTCTGGAACGACCGCCTCCAAAGAAATCGCCAAAGATATCCCCGAAAATATCGCCCATATCCATGCCGCCAAAGTCAAAACCACCAGCCCCGCCGGCACCGCCGTCAAATGCAGCATGGCCGAACTGATCATACTGACGCCGTTTGTCTGCATCACTTAATACTGCATACGCTTCTGATGCCTCCTTGAATTTTGCCTCCGCTTCCTTATCACCCGGATTGGTATCCGGGTGATATTTCTTTGCAAGCTTACGGTATGCGGACTTTAACTCGGAATCAGATGCGTTCTTGCTGACACCCAATACCTCATAATAATCTCTTTTCTCTGCCATAAATCGATGCTCCTTTAATGACTGCCTTTATGCAGTGCTCTTATTTTCAGCAGACCGAATCTGCCTCTTGTTCCATATCAGACCTCTCTATAATCTCCGTCCACCACATCATCATCTGCGCCCTGTGCGCCGCCCATGTTCTGGCCTGCGCCTGCGCCCATGTCAGGACCGGCTCCTGCAGCACCCTGTGCTCCTTCATACATCTTCTGGAACACATTTTGTGCACTCTGCATCAGTTTCTCCTGTGCTGCCTTGATATCTGCAATCTCAGAGTCACTCATGGAATCCGGATTCGTCTTTTCAACCAGTTCCTTCAGCGCATCAATATCTGCCTGGACCGTTGCTTTTTCGGAGGAATCAATCTTATCCCCTACCTCGTCCAGTGCCTTCTGCGTCTGGAATACTAAGCTGTCTGCATCATTTCTGGCATCAATGCCTTCTTTTCTCTTCTTATCCTCTGCCTCGAACTGTGCAGCTTCTTTTACTGCGCGGTCGATTTCCTCATCTGACATATTAGAGCCTGCCGTAATTGTGATATGCTGCTCTTTTCCGGTTCCTAAATCCTTTGCGGATACATTTACGATACCGTTTGCATCAATATCGAACGTAACTTCAATCTGTGGCACACCTCTTCTTGCTGGTGGAATCCCATCCAGACGGAACTGGCCGAGTGTCTTATTATCCTTTGCAAACTGACGCTCACCCTGGAGCACATGGATATCTACTGCACTCTGGTTATCGGCTGCCGTAGAGAATACCTGGCTCTTTTTCGTAGGGATTGTTGTATTTCTTTCAATCAGACGGGTTGCCACACCACCCATTGTTTCAATGGAAAGGGAAAGTGGCGTTACATCCAGAAGAAGAATATCACCGGCACCTGCATCCCCGGCAAGCTTACCACCCTGTACGGAAGCACCTAATGCCACACACTCATCCGGGTTCAGGGATTTGCTCGGCTCATGCCCGGTCAGCTTCTTTACTTTTTCCTGTACGGCAGGAATTCTTGTGGAACCACCCACTAAAAGCACCTGTCCAAGATCGGCTGCCGTAATTCCGGCATCACGAAGTGCATTGGAAACAGGTCCTGCCGTCCTCTCTACCAAATCACTGGTCAGCTCATCAAACTTTGCCCTTGTTAAATTCATGTCGAAATGCTTTGGTCCTTCTGCAGTTGCGGTAATGAAAGGATGGTTGATGTTCGTCGTGGTAGCAGAAGAAAGCTCTTTCTTTGCCTTTTCTGCTGCTTCCTTTAATCTCTGGAGTGCCATCTTATCACCTGAAAGATCTACACCTTCCAGCTTCTTAAACTCTGAAAGCATGTAATCTGTGATCTTCTGGTCGAAGTCATCACCACCAAGTCTGTTATCTCCGGCTGTTGCCAGAACCTCGATAACACCTTCACCGATCTCGAT
>CADBMP010000391.1 GCA_902795775.1 uncultured Lachnospiraceae bacterium
CCAGATAAACGTGATGACAACATAGAAGGTCGTAATGTATATGAATTATTTAATTACCAGATTGCGTATGAGATCAGACTTCAGCAGGCAATGGAGGAAAACCTGTTATGCCCGTTTCACTATTTTGGAATAACAGATCTTTCGATAATCGGAGATGAAAAGAAGCGTGATTTTGGAATGCTGACATGCGATGAAAGGGTGAGACATATTGTTGAACAGGCTGATTATTATGGATACAGCGGAGATAGAGTCAAGGGACTAATTTTTTGCAGTTCTATAAAAGAATCGGAGATCCTCTCCGCAAAACTAAATCAGACCATGAATCCTTCGACGGGAAAATTGTACAGAACGATTGCACTGAACGGAAGTGCCTCGGAAACAGAACGAGCAGAGGCGTTTGAAAGATTGGCATCGGATGAATCGGATAGTGAAAGCACTGTTGATGGAGTTGCCCCGCTTGATTATATCCTGTCGGTAGAGATTCTCAATGAAGGAGTTGATATCGTAGAGGTGAACCAGGTTATTATGCTTAGACCTACCCAGTCGCCGGTAGTGTTTATTCAACAACTTGGCAGAGGGCTTCGAAAAGCGGAAGGAAAAGAATTTGTAGTGATCCTTGACTTTATAGGAAATTATAATAATAATTTTATGATACCTATCGCGCTGTCTGGAGATAGAACTTATAACAAAGACAATATTCGTAGATTTGTTCTTGAGGGAGGCAGAGTGATACCGGGAGCCTCGACGATTCATTTTGATGAAATAAGCAGAAAAAGAATCTTTGCTTCAGTAGACAATGCGAATTTCAGTGATATAAAACTCATCAAAGAGAATTATACAAATCTGAAGAATAAGCTCGGAAGGATTCCTGCACTGGCAGATTTTGATCATTATGGGGAAATGGATGTATTAAGAATATTTGATAATCCGAGACTTGGATCATATTATAAATTTCTTGTAAAATATGAGAAAGATTACGCGATTAGATTGTCTGAGGATGAGGCGGTTATCATTGAATTTATTTCAAAGAAGCTTGCCAGCGGAAAAAGAATGCAGGAGCTGCAGTTGCTGCGTCGTATGTTGGCATATGCACGTGGCTTTTCAAAAATGGGATTGTTTCGGGGATTATCAGAGGATCTTAAGAAGTACAATAAGACACTTGGAAAAGAGCAAAAAGAGAATATTGCAAATATTATGACCAATGAGTTTCCAACCGAATCCGGAAAGAAAACTTATAAGCAATGTGTGTTTATTAAGAAATCAAAGGATGATTATATACCCACAGAATCAATTTTGAAAATGTTAGGTAATAGCGATTTCTATCAAATGGTGGAGGAATTGGTTGAGTTTGGCATGGGCAGATATGAGAGGAATTATAGTCAAAGCTATAAAGATTCCGATTTTGTATTGTATCAAAAATACACATATGAGGATGTGTGCAGACTTTTGAACTGGGAGAACAACGAAGTACCGTTAAATATCGGCGGTTATAAATATGATAAGAAGACAAAAACATTTCCGGTATTCATTAATTATGACAAGGGAGAGGAAATAAGTGATACTACAAAATATGAGGATCATTTCCTTAACAGTCGCAAACTGATAGCGATATCTAAATCCGGCCGCAGTATGGATTCTGAGGACGTTCGGAATTTTTTGAAATCCAGGGAAAGGGGAATCCGGGTGGAATTGTTTGTCAGAAAAAACAAGGATGATAAGATATCCAAGGAGTTTTACTATCTTGGAACTATGAGTCCCAGTGGAAAAGCAGAAGAGTTCACAATGGTCAATACGGATAAGAAAGCAGTGGAAATAGAATGGATACTGGATGAACCGGTAAGAGAAGATATTTATGAATATATCGTAAGTATATAATCAGGAGTGGGGAGTGAAGCGAACATGGAGATATATATAGTAAATCAAATAACGGAAGCAGATTACGGGTGTGAAGAGTCTGGACATACGGAACCTACAGCTCTTTTGAAATTAAAAATGGAAGAAAAGGAAAGATGGATCGAAGTCCCGGAAAGAATTCTAAAAGAGCAGGGAATACAAGAAGGGAAAAAAGTATGCTTTACTTCTGAGGGAAAGATGCTGAAATACGTTCGGGTAGTAGCTGCGGTTATACGTCATTATTTCGAGGGTGGGGAAAAGATTTTTGCAACAGCCAGAGGCTATGGTGAATACAAAGGCTGGTGGGAATTTCCCGGAGGAAAGATAGAAAGCGGTGAGACACCCAAAGAAGCTTTGATTCGTGAAATCAAAGAGGAATTAACTGCTGATATAAAGGTGTATGACTTGATTCAGACACTGGAATATGATTATCCGGATTTTCATTTGTCTATGGATTGCTTCTGGGCAGAGGTTATTGGGGGAAAATTGGAACTAAAAGAAGCTGAGGATGCAAGGTGGCTTTCACGAGGTGAACTCGATAGCATGAAGTGGCTTCCTGCTGATCAAATACTTGTAGAAAAATTAAAAAATGAACCAATCACCTTATAATGAAAAGTGGCAGCAGACAGCAAGTCAGAAAGTTTTGGCTGATGATGCGGAATTTTGTGAAGAGATATTGCAGATCATATTGCAAGATAAAAAATTGAAGGTGTTGTCAGTTGCTGTGCAGAAAAGCGTAAGAAATTTAGTTGGAAGGTCTGTGCGTGTGGATGCCTTGTGTCTGTTGGGTACAGGAGAAAAAGTAAACGCTTGTTTATAGTAGAATTTTAAAGTCGAGGGGGTGTTCTCATGGATTGTTCTGTATCAGATGAAGAAATTTTAAAAGAAGAAAATAGAGATGAATTGTTCCGTATGTTAGACAGGGGAATAGATGATATGGAAGCAGGAAGAGAGCTTCTTTTGGATGAAGCATTTGAGATGATCACAAAGTTAAGGAAAGTAAGGAGAAATGAAAGAGCGTAAAGTAATTCTTACATGGGAAGCAATCTATGATATAGTGGATATTACCGACTATATCACAGCGGACTTCGGATGGAAAAGGGCAGATCGCTTTCAGGATGAGATATATGAAAAGATATATGATTTGTCAGAGACTGCAGAATCTTTTCACAAAAGTGATATTGTATATCGTGGTTTTCAAATATATTTCCGCCTGTTTGCACCATCTATTATTTTTTACACTATTAAAGAGCCAGAAGAAGAGGTACATATACTAAGAGTATTGAGAAGTGAAAGAAACACTTTACTCTGTTACGAAGCTGGATTTTATCTGAAAGAGAAGAATGCCTATGCGCTTACCTCACTATGGTATTTTACCGCCAACAATGGTTGTATTAGTGATGAGGGAAGGATTTTTTTAATCATATTGTCTTAGTGTACATAATTATGCTATAATAATGCTATAATAATGTCGTAGGAAGGAGTTGATAATATGCCGATAATTATGCCAATCAAGGATTTGCGAAATACAAGTGAAATCTCTGTCCTTGCACATGAAAAACAGGAGCCTATCTTTATTACCAAGAATGGATATAGTGATTTAGTAGTAATGAGTGCGGAGTTGTATGAGCGCTTTGCAATGAACAACCGGATCGATCAGGCAATATATGAAGCGGAAGAAGAATTTGCAGAAACCAATAATTCGATCGATTTAGATGAGGCGTTTGAAAGGTTAAATAAGAAATATGAACGAGTATAAAGTGAAATTATATTGCAGAGCTTACCGGGATATCGAAGAAATATATGAGTATATTGCAGAGCAGAAGATGGCTCCGGGTGCTGCAGGACAGACCGATAGGATTTACGAAGCCTTAAGCAAATTGAAAGAGTTTCCATATGCACATCAGGATAGACAGCAGGGGCGGTATGCGGGGAAAGGATATAAGCAGCTTCTGATAGATAATTATATTGTAATCTATCGTATAGATGAAAAAAATAAGATTGTGTATATTGTTACGGTACAGTATTACGGGAGAAATTTTTAATAAGCAGTTGTAGACAATGGACTGTATACAATTGGTAGTATTATTTCTCGTGTAGACAGCGCAAATCGATAAATGGTTATGCGTTGTCTTTTTTGGTGGTTATCCATTGCATAAAAATGTGAAAATACACATAAAATAGTAATGTGTATTGATTAAATTGATGCCAAATGGTATAATTTCATTACCAAAAAGTGTGCTGATACACAAAAATGAGGAGCGATGATATGGAGATTAAAAGAGATTCTTACCTTGAGCAGTTAAAAATAAGAAAAGATAATGGAATGATTAAGATTATCACGGGTATCAGGAGATGTGGTAAATCATTCCTGCTATTTGTGTTGTTTAAGAAATATTTATTGGAAAGTGGTGTAGATAATGACCACATCATTGAGATTGCTTTAGATGGCATTGAAAATGAGGAGTTGCGAGATCCGAAAAAGTGTTATCAGTATATAAAGGACATAATGAAAGATGAACAGAAGTATTATCTGCTTTTAGATGAAGTACAGTTTATGCCACGATTTGAAGAAGTGCTGAACAGCCTGCTTCGTATCAGCAATATTGATGTATATGTAACTGGAAGTAACTCTAAGTTTTTATCCAGCGATATTGTAACTGAATTTAGGGGCAGAGGAGATGAAATCAGAATTTATCCGTTGTCCTTTGCGGAGTTTTATGCAGCATTTGAGGGAGATTATGATGATGCTTGGGAGGAATATATGATATATGGTGGCTTACCACAGGTGGCACAGTTCTCTGTGGAACGCCAAAAGGCTGAGTATCTTAAAAACATTTTCACAAATGTTTATATTAAGGATGTTGTAGAACGAAACAAGATTCAAAATGTTGATGGGATTGATACTTTGGTAGATATTCTTGCTTCTGCCATTGGAACTCCTACCAATCCAACCAAAATATCAAATACCTTCAAAAGTGAGCGAGGTATCAATTACAGCAACAAAACCATATCCAATCATATTGATTATCTTGCAGAAGCATTTTTAATTTCTAAAGCAGACAGGTATGATATTAAAGGCAGAAAATATGTGGGGGCAAATCTGAAATATTATTTTTCAGATGTGGGACTTAGAAATGCCAGATTGAATTTTAGACAGCAGGAACCTATCCATATTATGGAAAATATCGTTTATAATGAGCTGCTTATCAGAGGCTATAATGTGGATGTTGGTATTGTAGAGGTATATGCAAAAAATGATGAAGGGAAAACGACTCGAAAGCAGTTTGAAGTTGATTTTGTAGTTAATCAGGGTAGCCAGAGATATTACATTCAGGTGGCTTATGATATGACTTCTGAGGAAAAGCAGACGCAGGAACTTAATTCATTTAGAAATATTCCGGATTCGTTTAAAAAGATTGTGATAGTAAACGGAACGAAAAAG
>CADBMP010000392.1 GCA_902795775.1 uncultured Lachnospiraceae bacterium
AGCACCGGAGCTTTTTCTTGCAGCGGTTCAAACAACAGCGTCTTTTGGATGATGCTTTCACAGGGATTTTCTGTTTCATATTCCCAAAAAAACCGGTGCAGCCGTTCAAACTCCCCATCCTGTATTTCCTGAATGTCCTGCAGCGAAAGAAGCAGCCCTTCAAAATCATATGCCGTCACGCCACACGTCATTTCCTGCACATCGAACGCATAATCACGAAACCGCTCCGGATGATGGATGTCAAAAAAATAACGGATAAATTTCTTTACTCCTTTTGCCAGAAGGTCATAAAAAATAGAGGAATAATCTACAATTCCTGTTTCAATTTCATCAAAAATTTCGTAAATATCATACCGGTTATCCCAAAAGCAAAGCTCCTCTGTCTGCTCATACTGTTTCTTTATTTTCAAAAAAGAGGGTGTATTTTCCACCAGCGGATGCAACTTGATAATTAAAATCATATTTTGTTTTTTTAAAACAGAAATCAGGCGTTCCCTGTCCGGAAGGGCAGTTTCCAAAAAATCCTCTCCCTGTACATCCCGGTATGTGGGCGCATACAATACAAGCTGCTTACGATTTTCTCCCTGCTGTAATGCCTTTTTCAGCTTTGGAAATGCCTTTGCCGGGTTGTATGTTTTCATCTCCCGCAGACTTTGGTTTTTCGGGTATCCTTCGCAGATCAGCTGTTCTTCCTTTAAGCCGCACTGCTCCATGAAATGTGCTTTCATTGCATCAGAAGTCACCAGAAAAAGCTGCTGGTTTCGGAATACCTCATGATACCGGATATATTTTTTTGCGATCCGTTCACTTAAAAATCCTTTTGTCACCTTCCTCTCTACTGTTTTGCAGCCGACCCCATGCCATAAATTCAAAATGACGATTCCCTCTAATTCCGGCTGGAAATGCTCCTTGCACATTTCCACCACATAAACTCCGGCCTGTTCCATAATTTTCCGCCCTTCCCCGGTATCATAAAGAGCGGCTCTTCTGCCCATGCCCTGTAAATAGTTTTTTAATGCACTGTCATAACACATCCAGACCACCGAAATATCTTTCCGGTACATGCGGATATATTCCATCAGCCATTTTGGATTTCCCTGATAATTTTTCCCCGCATTAAAAATCCATAATTTTTTATCCCTGACATCTTTCATTTCAAATCTCCTATCCGAATACTGCCCTTCTTCACTCCCCGGAAAATTCCCATACCACCCTTCTCATGAACTCCCCGCATGCATTTCCCTTTTCAAAACTCCCCATATATTCCAGATGTTTTTTAATGCGCAGGATGTATTCTTCCCGGTCCATCTCTGCTAAAATTTCCGGAATTTCCTCTATACGGTCCACAAAAAAGAACGGCCATTTTTCCGGCGGCACAATAAATCCCCTGTCTTTTTTTTCGTATTCCCTGACCCGGTCAGAAAGCAGAAACACCGGCTTATATAAAAGCATGGCATCCCACATGACCGAAGAAACATCTGTAATTAAAACATCGGATGCTAAAAGCAGATCCTGTATTTCATAATAAAGATTTCCATTCAAAATCTGCTGATATGTTTCATCTGTTTTTTCATACCCTGTCCTGTTATTTCCTGTTCCTTTTTTCTCTGTCCTTTCACGTCCTGTTTTTCTCTTCCCAGCTTCATCCAGATAATGCCTGCGCACAAGACATATCCATACATCCCCTGTTTTTTTCTCCAGTGCACATACTAATCCGGCCAACGTTTCTAACATGGCACCTTTGCTTTCCTGCAGGCTCTCTGCCCTCCAAAAGCTCGGTGCATATAACACGATCCTGCATCCTTTTCTAAGATTATAAAATTTCCGCACCCGCTCCTGACGTTTCCTGTGACCTTCAAAAAACCGGTCATTTCCCAGCGAACCAATATTCAGCATTTCCGCACCGGAAAGCCCTAAAAGAGCCGGAAACGTATCCGTACACTTCTGACAACTGGAAAGGAAAAAACTGAACCGTCCATAACTTTTTTTGCTGTTCAAAATTTTCTCTCCTGTTTTTAACAGTGCTTTTGTCCCGATTTTTTTATACGCCCCTCCCCCATGCCATGTACAGACAATTATCTGACCTTTCTTCTTTATCAGATTTTCATCAAAATAATCATTCGTGATAAAAAATTTTGTCCGTATAAAATAAAAATAATACAAAAAGCTTCCCTTTCCAACCACTGTAATTCCGGCAGGCCTTCCACATGTTTCCGGCCAGTCGGAGACCCAGACCAGCTCAAATGCTCCCGAAAAATTTTCATAAATATAATTCATTAAAAACGCCGGATTGCAGACCATTCCTTTTCTTTGATTCGCATAAAACATCATGCGGTTTTTTTTAACGGCACAAAAAAATAAAGCAGGTACTGGCAGGTCCTTGCAATCCAAAGTTTCAGTTTATATATCATTTTTTCTTTTCTGCACCCTGCAGCAGATTCTAATATATCGTTTTCTATTACCTCAAACTAAATTATCTCTGCAGCAGAACGCAGTTTCACCTTTCCAGATATTTTTTCCAAAAATCCACATTTGTAATTTCCCCCACTCGGTTCCGGTACTCCACTGCGGCCCTCTGATACCCTTTCCGTAAAATCCGGTATGCCCTCCACAGATTTTTTAACAACCGGAACAGTTCCCTGTAACGACGCTCTGTTTCAAACCCCTTTCCCGTTTCCGGCTCATAATAAAGCACACGTTTCACCCGGAACATCTGACGCGAAGATGCCTCCACCGGAAGTGCCTGTACCTCTCTTTTTTTCAAAATTTCCTTTTTATCCTCAAAAATATATCCTTCTTTTATAAGCTCCTCATGCAGTCTCTCCGGTTCTGTATTTTTTAAAAACTCAATGCCCAGACAAAAATCCTTTACTCCGCGCAGGCATATTTCTTCATCCAGATAACGGTATTTCAGGCAAAGATAGACCAGATGCCGAAAGACCCTTTTACACGCTTTTTTCCATGTGTATTCCGGAAAATGTACGGCATTCAATATCAAAAAATTCCTCATATCATAATATTCCAGATACGAGGCTTTCCTGTTTTCAAAGGAAGCATGCCAGACCCCGATTCCATTTAGTGTCATAAATCTTTTTCGGAATCTTAACCCAAACTCTATATCGTCCGCATGAAGAAACAATGGCAGCGGCATTCCCTGTTCTAATCCGGTTCCAAACGGAATACAGCAATACCACCAGCCGTTATAATCCACAGGCTCCTCCTGTTCATTTCGAAGCAGCAGCTCCTCTCTTCTCAGGTCAAAATCCTTTTTCAACGTGTGAATCCGCCCATTTTCAAAACATTCTCCCTTTGCGTACTGTATAAAGGGCTTTTCCTTTCTTAATAGTGAGCCTCCCAGTGCATGTCCCAGAAACTCTTTTTTTGCCATTGAGAATAAGGCATATGTCCGGTACACCGTTTCCGGCTCCAAAATGATATCATCATCCATAAATAAAAAATGGGTAAAGCCCTGTGCCTTCTGCTCCCTTAATGCCTCTAACATGCATCTGGCAAAGCCGCCGCTCCCTCCCGCATTTTTATTTTTCAGACAGACCACATGCTCCGGATTCCATTTCGCAGCGTTATTTTCATGATGGCTGTCATTATCTGAAATATAAATCCTGAGTTTCTGATATAATGGAGCTTTTTCTGAAAAGAACAATTTCTTCTGAAGATTTCCCACCGTTTTTTTTAACTCCCGCTCCCTCTGGTACGTACAGATACCAATGGCAAGCTTTACTTCCTGTTTCACTGCTTCATTTGTCAAAAACGCCCCCTGATAAAAATGCCCGTCAGAAACCATCTTTATTTTCACATACAAAATTCCGGTCCGGATTATTTCCGGAACTGAAAGCCTTAATTCCTTCTTCTCCCTAAAATTAAAATTCTGTTCCAAAAGAGAAGTCCTTTGCTCCAAATCCTCCTGCTCCAAAAAAACAGTACCCTTTCCACACAAAAAAAGCTGTACAGACAAGCCCGTTATGCCTGTATAGTACACCCATTTTTCTAAGGAAAAACTGTTAAAATACGTAAAAAAGGAATATTCCCCTTCCGCCGGTAAAAAAAACCCGCTTTCCTGTGTGGCTCTGTTTTCCCAATCCACATTTTTATCCCATGCCACATTCTTTTTCCCTGCCACATTGCCTTCCCGCACCACCGCTTCTTTCTTATGAATCACCCGGTAATAAAGCTCCGTTTCTTTGCAAATTTCTTTCTTTGGGAAAATAAAATTTTGTAAAATCATCCTGATTATGTCACACCTTTCTCATTTCCCATATCTTCCAAACCATACCTCCTGCAGGTATCACATTCCCGGACCGTAATATCTGCCCCGGAAATTGGTCAGCCCCAAACCATATTTACAACATGCGCCTGGCAAATGCTGCCGCCAGAGGATACAGATAAAACCCACTCACCCGCAAAATTCCCAGTGCCAGATTCTGATTTGCAGCATACACCTCCGGATATTCTTTTAACATCCGGCTCTGCAGGGAAACCAATTTCTGTTTCATTTCCTTTCCCGCAGGAAAACTCAGGTAGATTTTCACCTGGCTTGCCGCAAGCCTTGCCGCTCCTTTTGCCAGATAAAACAAATATTCTTCCAGAATTTCCATCTGCCCGCCGATCTGCCCATTCAGATATCCGCTTTCTGCCTGCTCCCACAGCAAAAGAACCTGCTCCTGTGTTTTTTTATATTCTTCCAGCACCCGTTCCAACACCTGCTCATGCTGCGCACAATTTTTCTGCATATTTTTTATCTGCATACTCTGCCCTTCCCTGCCTATGACATACAAATACACAGGCTGTGGCAGGAAAACCACTTTTTTTACATGCCGCAAGGGAAAAAGCGCATACTCCGCATCCACATAAAAACAGTGCTTATCTAATTTTACAGGATGCTCCTTTAACAATGCCGTCCGGTACGTGATGGCATGCATACAGATATATGTTTTGTCTGAAATTTCTGAAAACAGATACGGCTCCATATACTTTATCCCCGGAAAACCTGCGGAAATTTTTTTCTTTTTTTTCCCGGAAACAGCATCCACCTGCCAGAAATCCGTCACCAACAGGTCCATTTCCTGATAAAGCTTTAAGTATCCCACCAGTGATAGAAAACCTCTTTTTTCCACCCGGTCATCCCCGTCCACAGTCTTAAAAAACATGCCGCCCGCCTCTGCAATCCCGCGCTCTACCGAAGCACCATATCCGCCATTTTCCTGATAAATATACCGAACGGTTTCTTCATATTTTTCCGCATATTCCTTTGCAATGCTTCCCGTTTTGTCAAAAGAGCCATCATCAATCACAAGAATTTCAATATCCCTTAAAACCTCCGGCAGCAAAAGAGAATCCAAAGTTTCCCTTAAATATGGTTCCACCTGATATGCCGCCACAGCGACCGTTAAAAGTTTCTGTCCCAAAATTTTCTCCTTTACCCTTTGCAGCCATTTCCCAGTATTCCATTATTATCAATAATGACTTCCAAAGCAGCACCCCGTTAATTTTTCACAACTGTAAATCCCTTTAGGAATTGTTAAAAGTAATTAATTAACGATGTACTAGCTCCGCCATATTTTCCTATGCTTTGCCTCAGCCGTAAGCTCCTCCCGAAAATCCGGGTGCGCTATGGAAATCAGATCCCTGGCGCGCTCCCATGTCGATTTTCCCTCCAGATTCACCACACCGTATTCCGTTACAATAAAATACACCTGACTTCTGGGAGAGGTAATAATATCCCCGTCAAACTGCGGCCGGATTCTGGAATGAATTTCCCCGTCTTTTCCTTTATACACCGAGCTCATGCAGATAAATGCCTTTCCGCCCCTGGATGCAGATGCCCCCACCAGAAAGTCAAGCTGTCCCCCGGTTCCGCTGATCTGCCTGGAGCCCGCACTCTCTGCTGCCACCTGTCCGTACAGATCCACCGCCACACAGCTGTTGATGGACACCATATTATCCAGCTGCGCAATGACGTTCGGGCTGTTCACATATTCCAAAGGATATGCGGCAATCCCATGATTATCATCCAGCCACTCATACAAATCCCTGGAACCGATGGCACAGCCGAACACGCCTTTTCCCCGGTCAATATTTTTCTTCTGGTTCGTGAGCTTTCCCTGACGATATAAATCTAAATATGCATCCGTACAAAGCTCCGTATGCATCCCAAGGTCCTTCAGGTTTGAATCTGCAATAATTTCGCCCACCGCATTTGGCACACTTCCAATGCCAAGCTGTAAATTTGCACCGTCCACAATGTATGGAATAATATGCTCCGCAATCTTTCTGTCCACTTCCTTTGGCACAATCGGCATCACATTCTTGAACGGCTCATGCTCCCCCTCCACAATATAATCCACATCTGAAATATGAATGCACTCATCATACCCGCCATGAATTTTGGGCATATTTTCATTGACCTCCACAATCACAATGTCTGCTTTCCTGCAGATGGGACCAGCGACCCCTGTATTTACTGAAAAATTAAAATACCCATGCTTATCCATTGGCGACACGCTGACCATGACCACATTGACCCGGATAAAAAATTCATAATACGCCGCATTATTATGAAAGACCGTCGGAATATAATAACAAAGCTCCCTGTCGCACAGCTTTCTTTCATAAGACGAGCAATGCCAGCTATGGTAGATAAAATGTTTTCTTTCCGGGTCACATTCTGCTACTTCAATGGGCCCCACAATCAGATTCCCCCTGATTTTTACATCTAAAAGCTCATCACGCCGTTTCGCCAGTGCCCGGTCAAGAAGCACCGGCATCCCAAGAGAGCTTGTATAATCCACCCAGTCCCCACTTTTTACTACCTGTACCGCTTCCTCCGGCGTCCGGAGTTTTCCCCTGTATTCCTCTGAATAATCCTTTAACATAACCGTCCCCATTTCTGCATCCGGACTAAATGAAATCTGCAAAAAGTCCATGTATGAAAGACTTTGAACAGATATCACAAGTCCAGTTAATTAAAAAACTCAATACCAGACATTTAGCACCATCAGGCTGTATGAATGTCGCTGTACCTGATATCTTCCTGTCACGTTAAGCCAGACAGCACACAGGCACAAAGATATATTGTTCCTAAAATTTCATAGCCGCATTTAAAGATACTCCTTGATCCTCTCCTCCACGCGTTTCACTTCCTCATAAAATTCCCTTGCGGAAATCAGCTTGCAGCCTTGTCCTCTGATAATAAGCTGTTCCAGGCCGTCTGAAGTCGCCACAGTCACATCATACTCTTTTCCAATCCGGTGTGCCAGCTTTTCAATATATTCATCTGCTGTTTCAGCCTCTTTTGTATAGACCACATGAATATTATGGTAATCGTACATCTGGCCTAAGTTTCCTTTGACCTTATACGCATCAAACACCAGAATCAGGGTGCACTTCAGGTATGCCTGATAATTGCACATGATATCCAGCAGCCTTCCCCTTGCTCCGTCAATATTCGTCTTTGCCAGTTCATTCAGTTCTTCCCATGCGAACACGATATTATACCCGTCCACCAGAAGATATTTTTCTCTTTTGCCTGCCGCTGCCGCCTTTTTTCTGCCGAAACCGGAATCTGGTGCATACACTGTTTTTTTCTGTTTTTTATATGGATGCTTGTACTCATTTTTCCGGTTCGCATACGCTGTTTTCCCTAAAATCTGAAGTACCTCCTCCTCTCCCATGAAATACTCCTCCACAGGAGCCGGCCGCTCTCTGGTAAATGATGTTATCCCCCCGCTCTCCGTTTTCCCATCCTCTGCTCCCAAATCCCCGTCTTCTGAAAGTGGCAGATGCATATACTGCTCCACCTCATGCCATGGAACAATAAAGCCTGCCCCATGACTACAGAATACAGAATCCGGTGTATTTAACGTATCTGCCTCCGGCTCATAACCGGAAGCCTCCCAGACCTCCTCTGCATTATGACAGGGATAATATCCCTTTAAACTGCAGCTTAATTTTCCTTTTCCTTTTGTATAGGAATGAACCTCCCTGCCGTAATTCTGCATGGTCGACACAGGCGCATATCCACATAAAATGCTGTCCTCCCCTGTGCTCTCCGGTGGTTTTACCTTCCCCGCCCTTTTTTCAATATCGGTCATGGCTTTTCCCAGCATCTCCGTCGGGAGCTCCAGCCGGAAATCATAATACGGCTCCAAAAGCACATTCTGCGCTTTCATGAGCCCCTGTCTGATGGCGCGATATGTTGCCTGACGGAAATCCCCGCCCTCCGTATGCTTTGTATGCGCCCTGCCGGATACCACTGTAATCACCACATCTGTCAGCGGTGCGCCCGTAAGCACCCCCAGATGCTCCTTTTCCAGCACATGCGTACAAATCAGCCGCTGCCAGTTTTTACTCAGCACATCTTCGCTGCAGTCTGTCTGCACCTGAATTCCGCTTCCATTTTCTCCCGGCTCCAGCTTCAGATGCACCTCCGCATAATGGCGGAGCGGTTCAAAATGCCCTATCCCCTCCACCACATTGGAAATGGTTTCTTTATAGACAATCTTTCCCTCATCAAAACGGACGTCTTCATGAAAACGCTCCCAGATGATTCTCCTTAAAATCTCAATCTGGACCTCTCCCATGAGACGTGCCTGGATTTCCTCCACATTTTCATTCCAAAAAATACGAAGCTCCGGAATCTCCTCTTCCAAAATACGCAGTTTTGGCAAAAATTCATTCACACTGACCTTTTCCGGAAGCTTTATGGTATAAGCCAGTACCGGCTCCAGAACAGGCAGTTTCTGAACCTCCTCTGCACCAAGCCCTTCGCCGGCAAAGGTCTGGCCAAGCCCGGTCACAGCACAGACACCTCCTGCCGTAATTTCCTGTACCGTTTCAAAACGCTCCCCGGAATATATCCGGATTTCACTGACCTTTTCTTCCCACTTTTCCCCTGTCATGCTTTCCCCGGAAAGCGCCTGCCTGACCTTTAACGTCCCCCCCGTCACCTTCAGATGCGTCAGCCTTTTGTTTGCTTCATCCCTGCTGATTTTAAAAATTCTGGCACCAAACTTTTCCGGATACGCAGGTGCCAGCGTATATGTTTCAAAACCCTGTAAAAATTCCTCCACGCCCTCGAAAAGCTTTGCCGAACCAAAATAACAAGGAAATATCTTCCGCTTTTTTATAAGTTTCCGGATTTCTCCTTCAGCAACCATGCCCGTTTCTAAAAACATTTCCATGGCAGCTTCATCCGTCATGGCAACAGCATCATAAAATGCTTCTGATTTTTCTTCTGAATCCAAGGAATCAAATAAAATACAGCCATCTGATAAATTTTCCTGCAGCTCCTTTAAGAGCCTTTCCTTATCTGTCCCAGGCTGGTCCATTTTATTGATAAAAAGAAATACCGGAATCCCATAATGCTCCAAAAGCCCCCAGAGGGTACGGGTGTGTCCCTGGATTCCGTCAGATGCACTAATTAAAAGAACGGCATAATCCAGTACCTGAAGTACGCGCTCCATTTCTGCAGAAAAATCCACATGACCCGGAGTATCAAGAAGCGTCAGCTCCATTTCTCCATAAGAAAACACCACCTGTTTGGAAAAAATGGTAATTCCACGTTCACGCTCCATTTCATCGGTATCAAAAAATGTATCTCCATGATCGACCCTTCCCGGCTTTTTTAGTTTTCCGGTCTTATATAATATTGCTTCTGACAATGTTGTTTTCCCGGAGTCTACATGGGCAAGAAGTGCTGCACATATTCTCTTTTTTTGCTTTTTGCTGCCAGATGCTTCCATGAAAAATGCTCCCTTCCTCTCCTGTTCCCGTACTGCTCAATTTCCCCTCCTGCACCCCGTTAAAAGCTTATACCCGCCTTCACTAAAAGCTTATACAAAAAACTCCACGGCTAAAAGCTTATATCAAAGCTTACAGAATGGTTATATTTTTCTCCAGCGAAAACTCCTTTGTTTCCCCGTCATCCATGTAGTATTCATACGCCGCCACAGACTCTCCAAAACCATACATCTCCAAATTCTGATAATCCACATCCTCCGTATTGCGGACAAAATTATCCCCTGCATCTTCAAAAACTGCCAAAGGTATTTTACGCCCTTCACGAAGAAAAATACAAATATCCCCTAACGGCATACTGACATAAGCATACCCTTTTTCAAAAATCTCTTTTTCCAAAAGCTCTCCGTCACGAAAACGCAAAAGCTGCATCCGATCCGGGAACCATACCGGCCTGCCAGTCCGGTTCTGCTCGTATACTGGCGCAATCATGATTTCCTCACCCAAAAGGAGCTGGTCTTCTGTTTCCCTTGCAATGTCATCTTCCCCATACACAAATCCCAGCGGCCGAAACATCATGGTGCCCCTGAGTGCCGCCTTCATAAATTCACTGTACAGATACGGCAGAAGACGATACCTCATTTTTAAAATACCCCGGATTTCTTTCTTTTTTTCAAACAGATAAAGCTCCTGCCTTCTGGTTCCCAATGCAGAATGATTCCGCATCAGCGGCGTAAAAATTCCAAAGGACAAAAAACGGATTAAAAGTTCTTCCGTCACATCTGCACCAAATCCACCCAAATCTGCACCAGTATATAAAAAACCACACATATTTAAGGAAGGCATCATCTTGATATTCAATAAAAGATGTGACCACCATGACATGTTATCTCCCTGCCAGATGCCCCCGTACCGGTGCATTCCAATGTACGAAGCCCTCGAAAACAGCAGGATCCTTTTTTTCGGACAAAGCTCCTCAAATGCCTCTGCTGCCGCCCTGGTCATATAATAACCAAATAAATTATGCACCTTGTCATGACGGATTTTATTTACAGCATTATCTTCCGAAACTGCACTGTAATGATGATAAAAGCTCTTATGGTCTTCTAAATTATTGGAAGCTCCTGCCACCAGTCCTGTCATTTCAAAATAAGTATTGACATCTAAATTTTCTTTTTTCAGCTCCTCTAATCTTTTAAAAATCTTCTTCAGATTTTTTTCAGAATAAAAAATGGCCGGTTCATTCATATCGTTCCAAAAGCCATCAATTCCCCGGTCCAACAGACGGTGATATTTTCTGCCGAACCACTTTCTGGCATTTTCGTTCAACATATCCGGAAAATGGCATTTTCCCGGCCAGACTCCCACCACGAAATCTTCACCGTTTTCATCCTTGCAAAAATATCCCTGTTCCTTTCCTTCCTCATACACATCATATCCTTCTTCAATTTTTACTCCGGCATCTATGATGGGTACAAGATGGATTTTTTCTTTTTTCATTTCTGCCACGAGCGCATCAAAATCGCCAAAGCTCTTTTCATTGATTGTAAAATCCTTAAACTGCTCCATGTAATCAATGTCCAGATACAGGCTGTCCATTGGAAATCCTGCTTCCCTTTGTTTCTTTACGACCTCCCTGACCTCTTCTGAAGAAAGATAGCTCCAGCGGCACTGACCGTAACCGAATGCCCATCTGGGCGGAATATAGCTTCTGCCGATGAGCGCGCGAAACTCCCGCACCACCTGCTCCGGGGAATCGCCAGCAATCACATATAATTCCAGCGAAAAATCCTCAAACGTAACTGTAAAACGGTCACTCTGCGTATAACCAATGTCAAATATCACCCTGCCCGGTGTATCAAAAAAGAAGCCGGTAGTGCTCCTTTTTCCTGTCACATATTGTACGCTGCCAGACATTTCCGTTGTTTCCTGCGTCTGGTTTTTCCCACTCATTATGATAAAATTATGCGCACCATACAAAGAATGTTTGTCCTCCCGGTGCTCCGGCTCGTCCGCACAGTAGCTTTCGTACAGCCATCCTCTTTTATTGATGCCCCGGACGGTTTCTCCAAGACCATAGACCATCTCCTCCGGCTCCATATGCACCGAAAACCCATCCTGCATGATTTCCATTTCCATAAATGTTTCTCTGGAAATTTCCGGTTTTACCGGAACTGCGCCGGTTTCTACCGGCGTTCCAAAACAATATCGTTTTACCACAAGCTTTTCCTCCTTATTCAAATTCATCCACCCGGTTTCCCTTTTCTTCCTCAGAAAACATCTCCTCTATGGAACGTCCGCGAAATTCCTTTTCCTCCTGCTCCTTATCCTGTTTTATTTGTTTATTGGTCCTCTCCACCTGTTTTTTTCTTCTTCTGTCCTTTTTTTTCAGATTGAACATTTCTGTTGCATACGCTTTTTTCAGAAGCTGCAGCACAATCACTGCCAAAACAAAAACAAAAATCGTAATGCCGACTTTTCCCCAGAAAATTGCATCTGCATTTTTCCCCTGCCATTCGTCATCCACTGCATAAAAGACTGTTTTTGTGGAAACGCCTTCCTCTTTGCACCTTGTTTCCAAAAGCTCCTTTGCATCTTCAGAAACCACAATCTTTTTTCCAACAGGAAGATAAACTTCCTCTCCTTTTTCCAGCTTTTTTTCTACTTTTTTTGCTGCTCCCCGGTCCATCTGCGCCAGAATTTTGACCCCGTCCGGCAGCGCAATGATGTAAAATGGACTGTAAAACGTGGAATAATCTACGAAGGGCTGAATTGCTTCTGTCTTTTTTTCTTCCTCATCTTCCAGCTCCTCATTCTTTGATTTTTTTTCTTTCTCCTGTTTTTCTGTATAATAATCCGTCCATCTTCCCAAGCCATAAACACTGGTTTCCTGTATGTATAACGGTTTTACTGTGGCATATTCCTTCTTTATCTTTAACTTTTTCCATGTCTTTGCTTTTTTTAATTCCCGTATGCCTTTTCCTGCTTCCTTCCCGGTAAAATCTTTTTTCCCCTTTGCTTTTTTTATCCGAGCCGCTGTGACCACCACCTGGTCTTTTCCATCCATAAAAATGCCCTCCATATCAAAATGCAGGTAAAAAACAGCGGTAATCACAAATGCCAGCACCACCATCAATGCTCCAAAAAATTTCCCTATGATTTTTCTTTTCATGGTTCCCCTCCTGAATCAATCCATAATCATATCATACATCATACCACAATTTTTAAAAAATAACAGCATAAATGATAGAATATTACTGTTTATATGTTACCGTTCAACCTTCTCAAAAAATCTATGTTCCGAAGCTTCCAAGAAAACCTTGCAAGTTTTTTTCCTTTGTTATAAGATAAAAACGATTACATGGTGACAATTTCACATGAAGATTGGAGGATATTATGAGCATCAAAATTGGTATTTTAGGCTATGGAAATTTATCAAGAGGTGTGGAGGCTGCCATCCGGCAGAATCCTGACTGCGAGCTTACTGCTGTATTCACCAGAAGGGATCCTGCCTCTGTTTCTGTCAGGACAGAGGGCGTACCTGTTTATTCCGAAAAGGAGCTCCCGGATTTTAAAGACAAGATTGACGTATTGATTTTAGGAGGCGGCTCTGCCACAGATTTACCGGAGCAGACGCCAAAATACGCTTCCATGTTCAATGTCGTGGACAGCTTCGACACCCACGCACGTATTCCTGAGCATTACGCAAATGTGGACAAGGCTGCAAAGGAGGGCGGAAAAACCGGCATCATTTCTGTGGGATGGGATCCGGGCATGTTCTCTCTGCTCCGCATGATTTCCACTGCAGTCCTGCCGGAAGGTGAAAATTATACATTCTGGGGCCGCGGTGTCAGCCAGGGACATTCCGATGCTATCCGCCGCATTAAGGGCGTAAAGGATGCCAGACAGTACACCGTTCCTGTGGAAGCCTCTGTTGCAAAGGTAAGATCCGGAGAAAATCCTGAGCTTAGTACAAGGGAAAAGCATACCAGAGAATGCTTCGTAGTTGCAGAGGAGGGTGCTGACTTAAATGCCATTGAAAAAGAAATTAAAGAAATGCCAAATTATTTTTCTGATTACGACACGACCGTTACCTTTATTTCTGAAGAAGAATTAAAAAAATCACATGCCGGGCTTCCACATGGCGGTTTCGTGTTAAGAAGCGGCGTTACAGGATTGAATAAGGAAAACAAACATATCATTGAATATAATTTAAAATTAGATTCCAATCCGGAATTTACCGGTTCTGTCCTCTTAGCATACGCAAGGGCTGCATACCGCCTTTCTAAAGAAGGTGTTACCGGCTGCAAGACCATTTTTGACATTGCACCTGCATATTTGAGCGCCATGAGCGGCGAAGAACTCAGAAAAACCATGCTGTAATATTTTATAGATTCTAAAGCAGGATTTCATCTGAAATCTACACAGATTCACAGAAAGATTGAATAAAAATGAGCAGGAAACAGGTTCTTTACCTCCTGCCCATTTGCGCCACCTGGGCGTGTGCATTTAGCAAAGGAGCCATTATGTATGAATGTACATAATGACTCCTGTTGTTTCACCCAAGCGGATGCTCCGTAAGTCCTGAAAAGACCTTGACCAGATTATTGATATTTGCTAATTGTAATTTTGCCGCAAGAAATGCCTCTGCACCAATTTTTACACTTTCTTTATTCTGCAGGATAAACTTCCTGTCTACCGCCAGATCTCCCATATCCTTTCCGGTAATCATACGAAACGCATCCAGAAAATCAAGTACATCCTTCTGGCTCAGCCCCTCCGCAGTCGAACGCTCCATCATCAGCTCTTTATAATCCAGAGAACCGCCCTGAATGACCCTTGCAATCACCTTTAAGGCTTTTTCCGCATGAACCGGCTTTTCTATGTAGCTTTTTGCCCCCGCTTCAATCGCCTCATCTGCAAAGTTTTCCTTTCCCTGCGATGTACACATAATGATTTTTGCATTCGGATCATACGCCAATATCCACTGCATACAGTCCATTCCGTTCATTCCCGGCATACTGATGTCACACAGAACTACATCCGGGTGGTGCTTTTTATACTGCTCAATCCCATCTTCCCCATTGGCTGCCTCTGCACAGATCTTATATTCCGGTGCAAGCACTTTTTTTAATAATTTACGCATCAAAGATGCATCATCTATCACTAAAATCGTATTCATCCATATTACCCGCCTTTCAAATATGCCTTAAGAAACGTTCTCTGCATATAGTATAACATGAACTTACCCAAAAATGCAAAATTTTTCACAAAAAGTTCAAAGTTTTTTCGGATTTTTTGTTACTTTTTCCGCCTGATGCGATGAATCTGTGGTTTTAGTGTCAGCTCTGAAGGAATCACACTGTTTCTCATCTGCAAAAAATTCCGCAATGCCTCAGACACATCTTCCGGCAGCAAATAACTTTCCTCTTCTTCGCCCTCGCAAAAATCAGCATTCCGGTAAAGACCTGTCTTTACCATATCCGGCCGTATATCTATGACCTTTACCCCGTATTTTCTGGTCTCATCAAACAAGCTCTCTGAAAAGCTCGAAAGTCCGGCTTTTGTTGCACCATATGCGCATCCATGCGGATTGCTTTTTCTTGCCGTAACAGAGCTGATATTGATGATATAACCCTTATTTTTCTTTAAATCCCGAAGAAGAAGCTGCGAAAGAATCAATGGTACCTCTAAATTTGTCCGTACCATCTGCTGAATCTTCCAAACATTCAGCTCCTCATGCGGTCCATAATAACCGACCCCTGCATTATTGACAAGCAGGCACACTTCCCACTCTTTCCGGATTTGCTTTATTTCCCTCATCAGATTCCCGGTATCCAGAAGGTCACAGGTAACGGCGTGAAAAGCCTGTTCTTCACATGCTTTCTTTTCCATGGCATGAAAATCCCTGCCAAAACCAAATACCTCATATCCCAGCTCACAGAGCATACCGCTAATGCTCCTTCCAATACCTGATGACGCACCTGTCACAATTGCTGCCTGTTTCATTCTTTCCAAGTTCTCCCTCTGTCAAATTATATAATTTTCCGTACTTCATACGTCATTGAACACAAAATATCAATACTAATATATCAGTTTGTAATACCCCCGGCGAAATGATATCTGCCTATAATCCATATAGGAAAGTTTTTAGGAAGATATAATAAGTCGAGCTAACGAAAAACCTCAATACTAAATCATATATTTATTTCCAGAAAAAAATTTTTTCCGCCGGCAAGTCGTTTTCCAGCTGTTCCTTTAAAAATCCCTCCATCTCCTCCATCAGTTTCTGTGGATACTGATATACGCCCGAAACATTTTCAAACGGGAAATTCAAGACCGCAGAATTCTTCTGCACCCGGCGGATTTTTTTCAGATAATCCTGCGAAATGCGGAAGGAGCCAATGCTGATATCGTACAGGCAATCCAAAGAATAAGAAAATTTTTCTTTTACTTTGTCTAACATTTTTCCATACTTCTCTTTCCAATCCGGAATATAAATCATGGGGTCAAAGCAAAGCCGTACCGGAAAGCCCAGACGCAGGGCCTCCGTTGCACAGGAAAGCCTGTCTTCCAGAGATGCCGTCCTATGCTCAAATTTTTCCACCACTTCCTCTGGTGAAATGGTAAATGCAAATATCATATTTTCATTTGGCGAAAGTGCTTTCCATAAATCCCGTCTTCCACATTTTGTCCGGCACTCAATCTTTACGTTTTTGTGATTTCCTGCAAACTCAGACCACTCCTTCACAAAACCTGTGATATTTTCCAGTGCCATCAAATCTGTATCGTAAGAAATACAAAGATACACCTCATGTTTCTTTAACATCTGCTCCACCGCCAAAAGCGTATCCTCTAAATTCACAAAAATTACCAGATTTCCAGACGGATACATTCCCTGCAGATAACAATATTCACAATCATAAAGACAGTTCATCACGCAGGAAGTATAATAAAAATGCTTCTCGTCAAAATTCTGGCAGACCGGCGAACCGGAATATAAAAAATGATCTCTTTTTTTTGCCAGAATCAGTGCCGGAGCCTGTTTCTGCAGGGAAATATCCTGCCGTTTCCTGCAGAATACATCTTTATAATGCGTAATTTCAATGATATGCCGCTCCTGTTTCCGTCCTTCCTCTTCATGGCAGAAAAAATCTAAAATTTTTTCCGTCCGCGGATGTGCAATAATTTCCTTTTCCACATAAATATGCGAAAACGGGGGACTCATTTTCTGCATCCTGTCCACCTTTCCCTTTACAATAACTTCTGCTTTAATTTTTCCCATTTCTTTTTTCCCTCACGCCTGTCCCTGCATGGCAGCTCTCCCGCTGCTCTCATGCTTTGCAGCTCCTTTTCATAATCCACCTGTACCAGATGCCAATACTTCACGCACTGGAACACCGAATGTTTCATGGTCTGGGAGCAGCAGAATTCCTCATATATTTTTTCTAAATTCTGCTCTTGAACAGAGAATGACTTTCCTGCACCCCCCGTACTCCCGGACAGATTTTGCCCTGCAGAATGCGACAGTGCAGACCCGTCCAGAGAAGAATTGCCCACAGCAGGTTCATCCACAGCATAATTGTCCCGGGTTTCACCATGCAGCGCACAATCATACGAATAAAGCAGCTCCAAATATGCCAGAAGCTCTGGCAGGCTTTCCTGCATCAACTCCTCAATTTTTTTTAGAAAATCCGTTTTTTTACCATCCTCTGCCCTGAAAACAGCGTCACTTTCTCCCAAATCCATTCCATGATCCGTTACTACCTTCAGAAAGTGCATCTGATGCGGTGAGAAAAAATATGAGCCTGTAAAATAGACGGCAGCCGCCTCCATATCATGCAGAAAAATTTCACCAGACAGCCCCTCCGCCGTTTCTCTCTGATGCTCCATGTCAGAACATTCCCTGTCATGGTCCGTATGAATCATGGACCGACAGTCCTGCCCTCCTTCACCTTCTTTTTTCTCCCAGGCCACAGGCTCCGTAACCACAGCCGCCTCCTTCATATCAGAAAAAAATATCATGTCCGGATAAAACGTATGATGGAACATCTGATCCATGATTTTATGGCACCTGAATACCGTTCCAATTTCTGCATCTGATGCACAGCTTCCCCAGTTCACCAGAAAATCGCCTTCCCCTGCATGAAAAAAAGCAAGGGTGCTCCCCACCGCTGCCGCCGCCGCTGGTGCACCCACTCCTGTAAGGATCAGCCTAAGCCTCTCCCCTTCATATACGTCAAATCCAAATTCCATCTGCCTTCTTTTTAAGCCCAGATACCTGATTACAGGCTTCGCTTCCGGGTACAATGCTGTAAAAAGATACACCATTTTCTTTTCACTCCTATGTCACAGCTACCCATTCAACCAATGAGCATTCCATCCCTGTTTCTATCACCTCGTCTATGAAAAATTGAATTTTAATAGACGGGGTGCTTTTTATGCCGTAATACTTTTTTATACGCTGCCACCCTTTGTTTGGAATAAGCACGCGCAGTAATCTCTACCTCCTGATAATAATATTCTGAAAGCGCATCCTCGCCCTCCGTTCCATCCTGATAATTTTCAAATTCCTTCTTCCACTGCTGTACCACTTGTCTTTTTTCTCCCCCATCTCCATCAGACAGCACCGTATCCTGTGCCTTTTCGTTTTTTTCCTGACTGGCAGGCAGAATATTTTTTTCTAAGGCATCAATTTCTCTCTGCTGAAAGGAATGATACATTTCATGGGAAATATTTTCTACCAGCCCCAAAAAAGAATCTGTTTCAAAAATTTTTTTCTGAAGCTGTATTTCATAATCCCTGTATCTGCCCTCAATCTGCTCTTCTAAATCTTTAATGACCAGAGTGACACTATAATCCAGACCCAGATTTGTAGCCTCCACATCTATCACACGTTCTAAGATTTCCTTTTTCTGTCGGTAAGATAACTTACCCCAATGTTTCCAGGATTTTTTAAATAATTTTTTTTCAGAAGCCAGCGTTTTTTCCCTCAGCGTCAATTTATCATAAAAAACTTTTTCTTCCCTGGAACTCTGCTGTTCCATCTCCCGCACATTTTTTTCTGAAGGATCGCCAAATGCAATGGATACAAAAAGAGTCAGAAAAAAAGCATACATAAAATTTTTTCTTGCAAACAGATAGCTTTTTTTTATACGGTGAAGCATCAGCCTTTTTCTTCTTCCTGCTGCCCATGCCGGAGGCTTTCCAGACATATAAATGCAGATCATAAGCCCTGTAAACCCAAAAACAGCAAAGCAGAGACTGCGAATGAACATATTATTCCAGTAATAGTAACTAAGCAATATCCATTCCACAAACATAATCAGCCCAAGAACAACAGAGATCAGGTCAAGTGTCTTAATTTTTATGATTTTCTTTCTTCCCCTGTCCACCGGAAAAATCCTCCTAAAATTCATTCGATTTTTGAAGCCAGAGCAACTCTAGTATATCGGTTTTTAATACTAATACGTTGTCACTTCCCCCGTCCTCGCATCATAGACGTAAAACACTTCATTTTTGACGCAGAAATAATGCCTGCTGTCAAGCCAGAAAAATGCTCCTGAACGCTTTTTCACACGCTGTCTTTTTCGTGTTTTTAAATCATAAATCATGAGCGTACTTTTCTCTTTTTTCATATTGAATTCTGTATAATATACCTTTGTTCCTGAAAGGATGACGCCATTTCCATATATCCCTTTTCTGGTGACGGTCTGCGTTGCTCCTGTCCCCATATGATACAGCACGAGCGGGGTTTCCACTCCTTCATGGAACTGTCCTTCCACCACCAGATACTTGTGATAACAATAATACGCATTCATAAAACCAAGTTTTGTGCGCTTTTTTGTATTTAGCTGATACTTATACAGACGATAAGAATCCAGATCTGTTTCGCGCCCGTAATACACCGTACTTCCATATACTGCCACTAATACATCTGATTTCTTTGGCAGGGAGAAAAGCTTTTTCTTTTTCTTACAGTCCTGATACAGATAGACCTGTTTCCCATCCTGATAAAGCACGTCCTGTCCATTCGTGAAAACTCCGCCATAACAGATATATGCCTCTCCGCCATGCTCATAAATGACTGCGTTTTTGTTTTCAATATAAATGCCCTGCTGGTTTCTGGTAATGGATAAATCTCCATATTTTGCATAATAAAACGTATCCTCTGCCAGCAATTCATTTGTTGGAACGGACACCCAGTCCTGTCCCAGATTTATTGCGGCGGCACTGCCTGATTTTCCAAACGCAAGTACCGCACATATCATCATTCCAAGTGACAAAAACAACCATGCCGCACCTTTTTTCCATCCGTTCGTTTCCATCCGGTTTCTTCTCCTTTTCTTTGTGTTTTTAGGATACCTGCTTTTGCCTTTGCGTCTATTCCAATTCATCCAGCAAAAGCTTTGGCTCATAATCTGAGTTATAAGTAATATGGTTATTCAATGCACAGCGAAGTCCAAACCATTCTCCTTCCATGCCGACATCTCTGGAACCAATCTCCTTTTCTATGACCTGTCCGCCCTCTACCGTAACCACGCGCATCCATTCTTCGCCCATCATGCCGCCATAAGCCACAACTCCCTTATGCTTCGGATATGCAAAATACTCCGTATGAAATGCACCGGCAGATCCAATCCGTTTTGCCTTTCCTGATTTAAACTGGTAAACATACAGCTTGGCATCTGCTTCGCAGGTAGCAATTTTTATAAGCAGGTCTGTCTTTTTATCATTATCAATATCCGTAAGGTAATAGCCCCACAAGGACTTATCCCCCACAGCGTTCACCTTATATTTTTTTACAATTTTCAAATATGCTTTCTTCATGGGAGCCGTCATTTTTGATACACAGGCTTCATTCGCATCTTCACTTAATTTTTTATTAAATTTCCCGGCTTTTTTATATTGTTTTTTTGCGTAATAATTCAAAACCTTCTGCATATTCGTTCCATCTGATTTTTCTGAAGCCGCCAGTGCTTCTCCTCCTGATGAAACTCCCAGCCATGCACTCATGCATACACAAATTAATTTTTTCCAATTCAATTTCATATTTTTTCTCCTTTTTCTATCCATGCTTTACAAATCTCTTTTAAAACAAATAACATTACTGCTGATTCCATTATAATCTCTCTGGGGATTTTTCGCAATCGCTTTTTACTGGTATCTATTCCGCCTTCTTATAAATTCATGTGTTTTTTACAGAAAGCCTGCTTTCATAAACACACACACGAATTTATAATGTGTAATAATAGTCACACCCAAAATTGCCTAAAGAAAATTATAAAAATTTTTGACAGCTATATAGGAAGGATGAATAGATATACTAAAAAAATAAGAATATACCCTGCCGGTTCACATAAAAAACAGAATCGGCAGGGTATTGGAAATGCAGTTTCTTTCCATGTGTCTGTCCGAAATACAGGTTATTCCTGCTTTTTTAGATACTCCCACGCCTTCTTCAACTGGCTGTCCACTTCTGTCTTCCCGTCTGAAAGCGTTTCTAATTTTTCCGAAAGCTCTACTTTAACATCCGGTGTCAGCCCTTTTCCATGAATGTTTCTTCCAAGCGGTGTGTAATACTTTGCAGTAGTGAGTTTTAAAGCAGATTTGTCCTCCAGCTCAAAAATCGTCTGTACAATCCCCTTTCCAAAAGTCTGTGTCCCCATCAGGACACCGGTGCCTTTATCCTGCATGGCTCCGGCAAAAACCTCGGAAGCACTTGCAGAATTCTCATTGACAAGAATCACTAACGGCTTTGTAAATTCATCATCCTCCTGTGCAAAAAATTCATACTTCTTTCCTGTCTTCTCCTGACTGTAAACCACTAGTCCCTTTGGCAGAAGCTTATCTAACATTTTTACTGCGGAATCCAAAAGACCGCCCCCATTATTCCTGAGATCAATGATCATCGCCTTCTGTCCCTGTTTTTCCAGGTCATCCACAGCATTGCCAAACTGCTCCACTGTCACTCCGTCAAAGCCTGCCACCTGTACATAACCAATTTCCCCAGGAAGCATCCTGTACGCCACCGTTTCCTCCTTGATCTCATCCCGGATTACTGTAATATTGACCTGCTTTTTTTCCCGGATTAATGTCATTTCAACCTTACTGCCCTTTTCTCCCTTAACAAAGGACTGCACCTCTGAAATCTCCTTTCCGGTCATATCTTTTCCATCTACTTTATAAATCAGGTCCCCCTCTTTTCCACCTGCCTTTACAAAAGGACTGTCCCGAAACGGCTTCAAGACCTTCACAAGCCCTGTCTCGTCATCCATGGCAATATAAACACCAATTCCACAGTATGAACCCTGATTTTTTTCTTGAATCTGTTTATATTCCTTTTCCGGATAATAAGCAGCATACTTATCCCCCAGACCATTTACCACACCTTTATACACAGCATCTGCCATTTTTTCATTATCAATATCATCTAAGAAATAAGTAGAAATATAACTCTCCAATGTATGCACCTTATCTAAGATTTCCGATTCCAAATCTGCATACCCGACTGCCCTTATTTTTGATACGCCCAGTACCCCGTTCCATACCAGTATCAACAAAAGAAGAAGCATAAGTCCCACACTTCCCATGGCACCAAATACCGCTCCCCTGATAAATTCTTCCCTGCCTGTTTCCGGCATGCTGGTCCTCTTTTCTGTGTCCGGCCTATCAGCCTTTTCCTTTTCAAAATCCATCCTTCCAATCCCTTTCCTGCTTGATTTGCTGCTGTTACATTATTGCTCACAGCTTTCACTTTTATTTTATTTACCTCATTTTTACCATATGCCCGTACAGTAACCTGGATTCCCTTTTGTCAATACTAATATATCGGTTTTTA
>CADBMP010000393.1 GCA_902795775.1 uncultured Lachnospiraceae bacterium
AAATTTTTTAAGTTTCTTTTTCTTGTAACAGTTCAGCTTACTTCATTATAATTCTTTTATTCCTTTATGCCATTCCTGCAGCGAATACAGTGCGCTCTTAGGGTGGCGTTTTACATGGCTGATGCCCTCAGCTGCGGCTTTTGCGGCGGCGAGCGTGGTCATGTATGGAATTCCTGCCTTGATTGCGGCTTTTCTTAAATAGCTGTCGTCATGCCCGCTGTCCTTTCCGACCGGAGAATTGACAATCAGCTGGATATCCCCGTTCGTAATCAAATCTAAAATGTTCGGGCGTCCCTCATAAAGCTTTTTCACCCTTTCCGCAGGAATATTATTCGATGTAATCAGGTTATAAGTGCCCTCTGTGGCTAAGATTTTAAAGCCTTCTTCATAAAATTTCTGTGCGACCTCCACCGTATCCGGCTTGTCCTGACGGTTGACGGAAATCAGTACGGTTCCCTCTAACGGAAGGATGGATTTTGCCCCTTCCTGCGCCTTATAAAATGCACCGCCCACAGACTTTGAAATGCCAAGCACTTCACCGGTAGAACGCATTTCAGGACCCAATACCGGATCGACTTCCTGAAACATATTGAACGGAAATACAGCTTCTTTTACGGCAAAATAAGGGATTTCCCGTTCCTTTAAGGATGGCACCGGAGAAGGCTTCCCGGTAAATTCACCCGTAATAATTTCAATCGCAAGCGGCACCATGCGGATTCCACAGACCTTGGAAACAAGCGGAACGGTACGGGAAGCGCGTGGATTGGCTTCCAAAACATATACCTTATCATTTTCGATGGCATACTGCATGTTCATCAGTCCCACAACGTGCATTTCTTCGGCAATTTTTCTGGTATATTCTTTGATGGTGTTTAAATGCTTTTCCGGAATATGTTTTGAAGGCAGGATACATGCAGAATCACCGGAGTGGATTCCTGCAAGCTCAATATGTTCCATGACAGCAGGAACATAAGCATGTGTCCCGTCACTGATGGCATCTGCCTCACATTCCAGGGCGTGCTGTAAAAACCGGTCAATCAGAATCGGGCGGTCAGGAGTGACGCCTACGGCAGCCTTCATATAATCTGCCATGCTCTCATCATCATAAACAACCTCCATGCCCCTTCCACCAAGGACATAAGAAGGACGTACCATGACCGGATAGCCGATTTCATTTGCCGTTTTCACTGCCTCCTCCACAGTCGTCGCCATACCGGATTCCGGCATAGGAATTTCTAACTTCTCCATCATGTTCCGGAATAAATCCCTGTCCTCTGCCAAATCAATGACAGAAGGAGAGGTGCCCAAAATTTTTACACCGTTTTTCTCTAAATCTGCGGAAAGATTCAGAGGGGTCTGTCCACCGAACTGCGCGATCACGCCGACCGGTTTTTCTTTGTTATAGATACTTAACACATCTTCCAAGGTAAGCGGCTCAAAGTAAAGCTTGTCCGAGGTATCATAATCTGTGGAAACGGTTTCCGGATTACAGTTCACAATAATCGTTTCAAACCCAAGTTTTTTCAAAGATTGTGCGGCATGGACACAGCAGTAGTCAAATTCAATGCCCTGTCCGATACGGTTCGGGCCGCCGCCTAAAATCATGATTTTAGGTTTTCCTTCAGAAACCGGATCATTGTCCGGGGCATTATACGTAGAGTAGTAATAAGCACTGTCTTTAGTTCCGCTGACATGTACCCCGTCCCAGCTTTCCGTAACGCCTGCTTTTTCTCTGGCATTTCGGATATCGTCCTCCGTAATCTCCAAAAGCTCACTTAAATATTTATCAGAAAAGCCGTCTTTTTTTGCCTGTACCAGAAGTTCTTCCGGTGGAAGTGCGCCTTTATATTCCAAAAGCTTTTTTTCTTCCTCTACAAGCTCTTTCATCTGTTCAATGAAATATGCCTTGACATGTGTAATTTCATTCAGTTTTTCTACAGAAGCCCCTTTCTTTAACGCTTCATACATCAGAAAATGACGCTCAGAAGAAGGAGTGACCAGCTTTTGTAAAAGATCTTCCAGGGAAAGTGCTTCAAAAGCTGCAATATGGCCTAAGCCGTATCTTCCTTTCTCTAAAGAACGGATAGCTTTCTGGAATGCTTCTTTATAATTTTTGCCTATGCTCATGACCTCGCCCACCGCACGCATCTGTGTTCCAAGATGATCTTCAACCCCTTTGAACTTTTCAAATGCCCAGCGTGCAAATTTCACGACTACATAGTCCCCATCCGGTTTGTATTGATCCAAAGTCCCGTACTTTCCACAAGGGATGTCAGAAAGGGTCAGTCCCGTCGCAAGCTTTGCAGATACTAAAGCAATCGGAAAACCGGTCGCTTTGGAAGCAAGGGCAGAGGAGCGGGAGGTACGCGGATTGATTTCAATAACGACAATCCGGTCAGTCTTCGGGTCATGTGCGAACTGTACATTGGTTCCGCCAATGACCTGAATGGATTCCACAATCTTATATGCCTGCTCCTGTAAACGTTTCTGTGTTTCTTCGGAAATGGTGAGCATTGGGGCAGTACAGAAGGAATCACCGGTATGTACGCCCATTGGGTCAACATTTTCGATAAAGCAGACGGTAATCATGTTTCCGTCTTTATCACGCACGACTTCTAATTCTAATTCTTCCCAGCCAATGACAGATTCTTCTACCAGAACCTGTCCCACAAGGCTTGCCTGTAACCCTCTGGCACAGACGGTCTTTAATTCGTCTTTGTTATATACTAGTCCGCCGCCGGCACCGCCCATGGTATAAGCAGGGCGCAGGACAACAGGGTATCCTAATACGTCTGCAATTTTTAATGCTTCCTCCACGCTGTAGGCAACTTCGCTTTTTGCCATTTCAATCCCAAGATTCTCCATGGTTTTCTTAAATTCAATACGGTCCTCGCCGCGCTCAATGGCATCTACCTGTACGCCGATCACCTGTACATGGTATTTGTCCAGAATCCCCTCTTTGTAAAGCTCTGCACAAAGATTTAAGCCTGACTGTCCGCCCAAGTTCGGTAAAAGGGCATCTGGCTTCTCCTTTGCAATAATCTGCTCCAGACGTTTTGTGTTCAATGGTTCAATGTAAGTAACATCCGCCATTTCCGGATCAGTCATGATGGTGGCAGGGTTTGAGTTTACCAGCACGATTTCGTAGCCAAGGCTTTTTAATGCCTTACATGCCTGTGTACCGGAGTAGTCGAATTCACATGCCTGCCCTATGACGATGGGACCTGAACCTATAATCAGTACCTTATGAATATCCGTTCTCTGAGCCATAAAAATCCTCCTATTCGTTATCTTATGCCAATATTTCAAAATCCATTATAACATTAAACAGAAGAAAATAGAAGAATGAATTTTCATGGCTTTGTGTTGTTGCAGGACACATGCATGTATGAACTGTAATTTGGTGCTTTTTATACCTTTCCCTGTGTAATGGTGCGTATTGAAATCCTTTGGGATGAATGATATAATGGTTTCATGAACGATACTTGAATAAAAGGTTTATTTTTGGAAAATATAGTCATGTCCGGAAAGAGAGGAAAAGGGATGCGGAAAAAGAAAAAAACAGAAGAAATGCAGTTAGAGCAAAAGTATTTAACAGAATTAAGGAAGCTTCGTGTGCCTTTGCTGACACTGGATGCAAGATGGCACCAGTTGTTTCCGGAGCACATGAAAACAAAAAAACTGGCGCGTCTGGAAAAGGAGTTAAATGATCTGATAAAAAGACAGGGGCAGTTAAATCAGGACTTAAAGGATTATGCAAATGCGAAAAAAGCATTGATGGAGAATATTCTTTTAAATATGACCGATGGCTCTGACCCGGACAGTGCAGAGAAAATAAAAAAGCAGGACAGGAACCAGAAATATCTGGACGAATTAAAAGAAAAAACAGAAAAGACGGAGGAGCATCTGGAAACCCTTCCGGAGGACATTACAAGGAAAAATCAGGAGCTTTTAATTGAAAGTATGAGAATCTGTTATGAAACCCTGATCAACAATACAAAAGAAATAGAAAGTGAAGAAATCTGGATTTCTACAGTTCGTGCCATGCTGACACAGCATATTTTACATAAACAGGAAATGGAAATCCGGAATGAAGAGACTTATAAGTTCATGTATGACCTTTTGGGCAAAAAAATCATAGATATGTTTGATAAGGATTATGATGTATGGAAAAGTAGTGACCGTTAAAATGGAACGAAATGTATAAGGGAGATATATCTGGAATATGGAAAAAATCATTGGAATCGGGGTAGATGAGGTTTCCCGTGAACGTGTGGAAAAGGCCTGTGAAAAGGAATCCTTTTTAAAAAAATATTATTCTGCGGCAGAAAGGGATCTGATTGAAAAAAGAAAAAGCAGGGCGGCAACAAATTTTGCCGGAAAAGAAGCGGTCGCAAAGGCGTTCGGCACCGGCTTTACAGGTACCCGGGGTGCATTGGGAATATCTCCAAAGGAAATTGAAATCCTTAGAAATGAAAAGGGAGCACCTTATGTCAGGCTGTCCGGAAATGCAAAAGAACAGGCAGCGTTGTCAGGAATTGAAATGTTTCACATTTCTCTCAGCGATACACAGAAAAATGCACTGGCATATGTCATTGCTGTTGGAACAACAGGGAACGATATTTCATGAAAATCTGGTACAAAAAACAGCAGATTTCTGTTATTTCAAAGAAACCTTTTGTTAGTGAAAAGCGCAGACAAATATGTAAAAATAATAAAGGAAAAATATCGGTAAAATTAATATAAAAAACATGAAACAAGAAAAAAGGAGGAAAATGGTGCAATATTTATTAAATGCGAAGGAAGCAGGAGAACTGGATAAAATATCTATTCAGAAATACGGGATTCCTTCCCTGGTGCTAATGGAAAGGGCGGCGCTGGCACTTTCTAAGCGTGTGGCAGAACTGCCAAATCTATCAGAAACAAAAATTCTTATCATATGCGGAATGGGAAACAATGGCGGTGATGGGGCTGCGTGTGGCAGAATCTTAAAAGAATGGGGATATGATGTCTCTGTTTTTTTAATTGGAAACAGGGAAAAAGCCAGTACGGAAATGAGAACACAGCTTGAAATTGCAGAAAAATTATCCATGACTTTTGTTTCAGAGCCGGATTTGAACCAGTTTCCGGTTCTTATTGATGCCATTTTTGGCATTGGTCTTTCCAGAGAAGTGACCGGAGAATATGCAGAATGGATTCAAAAAATCAATCAAAGCTCCTCTTATGTAATTTCTGTGGATATCCCGTCCGGAATTTCAGCGGATAATGGGGCGGTTCTTGGAGAAGCGGTAAAGGCAGACAGGACGGTTACATTTGGCATTGGAAAACTGGGACTTTTCTTAAATGCCGGCAGACAGTATGCCGGAGAAGTCTTTATAGAAGATATTGGTTTTCCGGCTGCAGCATTAGAGGAAACGGCTCCAAAAGCCTTCTTTTATACAAAAAAAGAGGTAACTGCCCTTTTTCCAAAAAGAAAACAGAACAGCCACAAAGGGAGTTATGGCAGGCTTTTAATGATTGCGGGCTCTGAAAATATCAGCGGTGCGGCGTTTTTTGCTGCAAAAGCGGCGTATCTTCTGGGCTGTGGGCTGGTAAAGGTGGTTACGCATCAGAATAACCGTTCCATGATTCAGGAGAAAATCCCGGAAGCACTTCATGCATTTTACGGGGAAGAGGGTTATGATTTAGAAGAAGATATCAAATGGGCAGCTGCAGTAGTTGTGGGGCCGGGACTTGGAAAAACACATGTGGCAGAAATGTTGCTTTCCAGAGTCCTTGAAATCAGGGAAATACCTGTTCTCATAGATGCAGACGGACTGAATTTACTGGCAAAAAAAGAAGAATATGTTAAGGATGGCGAAATATTTCTTCCAGGCAATTTTGTCCTTACGCCTCATCTGTTAGAAATGAGCAGACTGACCGGAGCATTACCAGAAAGACTGAAAGAGGCTGCTTTAGAATTTGTGAAACGGACCAGAAATGGTGCAGTCCTTGTGATGAAGGATTCCAGAACGCTTGTTTCGGACGGAAAACAGGTATATGTGAACCTTACAGGAAACCATGCATTGGCAAAGGGAGGCTCAGGAGATGTGCTCAGTGGAATCATTGGAGGACTTCTGGCAAGAGGCGTAGAAATTTTTCTGGCTGCTGCATTAGGAGTGTACCTGCACAGTTTAACAGCAGATGAATATATTAAAACAAGGAGTTCTTCTTCCATGCTGGCTTCTGATATTCTGGAAATGCTGCCGGAAATACTGCCATGAAATTTTACTATAAAAAAAAGCTGTTACAGGATAATAAGGAGGAAAAAATGAATCAGAAAACAAGAAAATATTACAGGGTACAGGCAAATATAAATTTAGATGCCATTTATGACAATGTTTCCAACGCCAAAAAATTATTAAGACCAGAGACAAAATTTATGGCAATTATCAAGGCAGATGGATATGGCCATGGGGCAGTGCCTCTGGCAGAAACAATCGATGAGCTGGTGGATGCTTA
>CADBMP010000394.1 GCA_902795775.1 uncultured Lachnospiraceae bacterium
ATTTCCCTTGGGGACCGAATCAGTTACATCAAAGAATATGCAAAGGAGCATGGAAGATTTAATTTCCGGCAGCTTTTAGAAGAACAGGCAGATAAAATGATGGTAATCGTCAGCTTTTTAGGAATTTTGGAACTGATGAAAGTAGGACAGTTAAAAATTGTACAGGAAAAGATTTTTGACGATATCTGGATCACTTATGATGATTCTGTCCAGACCGGGGATCTGGTTCTGGCAGATGATGCAGTCTAGTCCGGAAGTTTTTGTCCGGCATCCTTTGGCAGCGGAATCGTCTGACTGTGACAGGGGAAAGTGAAAGAAAGGGCAGGGAGAGGAAACCTATGAAGTTATCAGAGTTGGAAGCGGCCATAGAAGCAATATTATTCACCATGGGGGAAGCAGTGGAACTAGGGCGTCTGGCAGCTGCAACAGAGCAGGATGAGGATACATTAAGAAAAGTAATCCGCAATCTGATGGATAAATATACATCAGAAGAACACGGGATTCAGATTATAGAATTAGATGGTGCTTTTCAGATGTGTACCAAGGCATCCATGTATGAAGCAATCAACAAAATTGCCCATGTGCCCAAAAAACATGTCCTGACCGATGTACTTTTAGAAACCCTGTCGATCATTGCTTATAAGCAGCCAGTTACCAAAGCGGAAATTGAACATATCCGCGGAGTAAAATCCGACCATGCGGTCAATAAGCTGGTGGAATATAAGCTGGTATGCGAGGCCGGACGGCTTGATGCACCCGGAAGGCCAATCCTTTTTGCAACAACAGAGGATTTTCTAAGGAATTTTGGAATTGAATCCTTAGAGGAGCTTCCTGTGGTGAATCCGGAAAAACTGGAAGATTTTAAGCAGGAGGCAGAACAAGAGGTGCAGCTTGAGTTAGATATCGGAGTTTGAAACGTCATGACATGTCTTTTTTCTATACAGAAGCATATTCGGGAATGGTCTGGTTTTTCCGGTCACATGAATCAAAAATCTGCATATATTTATGTTAGAGGATAGAAAAGGAATGGCCGGATTGTGTGATGTTTCATAAAAAAGAAGTGGTAGTGGCAAAAAAACATATACACCATAAAAAAGAAAAGGTTTCTCCAGAAGCAAGAGAACCGGTAATTACAAGACTCCTTACAGAAAAACTCAAAATTTCTGAAGATGTGCTTAGCAGGGCACCAATTTTGATGGGATATGGAAATCGCAGGTTCTGTATTGAAAATTATAGCAATATAATTGAATATACGAAGGAACGGATCCGTATCCAGACAAAAACCGGAAAAATCCATATTTTAGGGAAAAATCTGGTAATCGCTTATTACAGGGATGATGGAATGTGTGTGATCGGAGAAGTGACCTCCGTAGAATATCATTAAAAAGACAGGCAATAAACCGGCTGAATCATACATTTATGTGCCGGGACATAACAAATATTGCTTGTATTTTGTGAAGGAGAAGGAAGATGACACACAAAATTTTAGGGTGGTTTTCAGGGATTCTTTATGTAAGGGCAAAGGGAAAGGAAGCAGAACGGTTCGTGAATCTGTGCAGGAATCATGGAATTGTTCTTTGGGGAATTTCTGTTGGAGAAAACGGCGGAGAAATTTCTTTTTACATATTATTGAAGGATTTTTACCGGCTCAGGAAAATTGTCAGAAAAAGCAAAAGCTTTCCGGTGGTCAAAAAAAGAATTGGATTTCCATTTATATGCGGATACATGAAGAAGAATATCAGTTTTTTTCTGGGAGTATTCTGTATGTTTGGAATCCTCTTTTTTTTATCGGGACGAATCTGGGAAATCAAAGTCAGCGGACAATCTTATCATACCAAGGAAAGTATCATAAAATATCTGAACCAAAAAGACATTTACGGAGGAATGGCCAAAAACAAAGTAAACTGCATCCGTCTTAGAGAAATGCTTAGAAAAAAATACAGGGATATTGGCTGGATTTCAGTGGAAAAAACAGGCTGTCTCCTCCATATCAGAATCAAGGAGGTCAATCTGATAAAAAAAGAAGAAAAAAAGAAAGCAGCACATTTAGTAGCAGAACATGACGGAACAATTGTTTCTATTGTAACCAGAAAGGGAACTGCAAAGGTCAAGGCCGGGAAAAAAGTGAAAAAAGGGGATATTCTGATTTCCGGAGTGGTAAAAATAAAAGGAGACGGAGATGCTCTGGTGGAAACAGATTATGTATATGCGGATGGTGATGTGATTCTGGAAGAAAAAACAGATTACAGGGACATTCTGGAAAAAAGATACAAAAAAAAGGTATATACCGGCAGGGAAAGAAAAATATATGAATGGAATTTGTCTGGAAAAAAGTTTTTTTTGTATAATCCACTAAATAATTTGGAAAGTTATAAAAAATATGATATAATCCGTAAAGGTGATGTTTTTGGACAGAAGATTTCCCTTCGTTTTCCTGTGAAATTAAATGTTAAAATTTTCAGGGAGGTCAAATATGTACCTGCCTTTTATACAAAAGAGGAAGCAAAAAGGATTTTAGGGGAGCGGTATCGGGATGAAAGAGAGCGCAGAAAAGAGCAGGGCTTTCAAATGGTACGGGATTCTGTTTATTTCAAAGCATCAGAAAACAGGTACGCATATGAAGGAAGTCTTGTGTTTCAGAAAAAGCAGGAAAAACATCGCAGGATTCACAAAAAACATAATACCTCCGGCAGGATGCGCACAGCTTTGCAATGAAAATGCAAAAAGATGGGAGACAGTACATGGAGATAGAAATTAATATTCCGGTGGAGCATGAAAAAAATATTTTTGGCAGTTTTGATGCTTATGTAAAAAAAATAGAAAGAAACCTGAACGTAGTCCTTATTACCAGAGACAGTGGAGTAAAGCTGATTGGAAAAGAGGAGGATGTTCTTTGTGCAAAGAGGGTTTTAGAAGATCTTTTGGCATTTTCGGAAAAAGGAAATACCATTACGGAACAAAATGTTGATTATACACTTTCTTATGCGTTAGAGGGCAGGAATTCGGATCTTTTGCAAATGGATTCAGACATTATCTGCCATACAATACAGGGCAAGCCTATTAAACCAAAAACATCAGGCCAGAAACACTATATTGACCTGATCCGCGAAAAAATGATTGTTTTCGGAATTGGTCCGGCTGGAACAGGAAAGACTTATCTTGCAATGGCAATGGCAATCAATGCTTTCAAAAGGGATGACGTTTCCAAAATCATCTTAACAAGACCGGCCATTGA
>CADBMP010000395.1 GCA_902795775.1 uncultured Lachnospiraceae bacterium
CTGACGCATTTATCTTGCGAAAATTGCAGAAACAGCAATTTTCGGATATGTCCAATAACCGTGGACATTTTTATGATATAATAAATGTTGACGCATTTATCTTACGAAAATTGCAAAAACGGCAAACTCAGTTATGTGCACTATAATTCATTCTGGACGTTGTGAGGGGAATGCAAAAAGGAGAGAATAACGTGAGAAAAATAGAGGAACAGTCAGGCTCAGAAAAAACACTTTCAGAGATAATACATATGGGAGAAAAGATGCCCGGCGGTTTTTTTGTGTATCGTGCAGAAATGCCGGAATCCCTTTTATATGCGAATGATGTCATGATTAATATGTTCGGCTGTGAAAATCTGGAGGATTTTAAAAAGCTTACCGGATTTACTTTTCGCGGGATTGTGTACCCGGAGGATTACGAAAGGGTGGAACATGCCATCAGGGAACAGATTGAGGCAAATGACAGCAATCTGGATACTGTGGAATACCGGATTATGAAAAAGGATGGGGAGATACGCTGGCTGGATGATTATGGAAGATTAGTGGAAACAGAGGAATACGGAGCAGTTTATTATGTCTTTGTTTATGACATTACAGAAAGCTATCTGGCAAAGGAGGAAAACAGGCGCAGGTTAGAAGTAATCGAAGGCCTGAGTATCGGTTTTTCTTCTATTTTTCTTTTAAATCTGGATGACGGGGGAGTATATCCATACAGACAGGGCGAACAGTTCTTTTTTGGCTCTGCAGAGCTTGCAGATGGAAACAGGGATTATTCGGAACAGGAATGGCGGGAAATCCTTGGCGAGTATGCAAAAAATTATGTGCTTCCGGAAGATAAAATGCTTTATCTGCAGGAAACAAGGGCAGAGCGAATTCATCTCCGCCTTAAAAAAGAGGATTCGTATACCGTAACTTACCGGTGCAGGGAAGAACAGGATGCTATGGCATATATGGAAATGTTCATATCCCGGATAAAAAATGAGGATGCAAAAAATCATGTGGTCATGGGGTACCGGAATGTGACGTCGCAGATTTTAAAGGTGCAGGCGGAGCTGGCAGATAAGTTGAACATGGAGATGGAGCTGGAACGGGAGAAACGGGCAAATGAGATTAAATCCTCCTTTTTGTTCAATATATCCCATGATATCCGTACACCAATGAATGCAATTATGGGCTTTACAGATCTGGCAGGAAGGCATGTTAAGGAGCCGGAGCTTCTGAAAAAATATCTGGAAAAAGTCAAGGAATCGAACCAGCATATGTTAGCCCTGATTGACGATCTGTTGGAGATGAGCCGCATTGATTACGGCAGGGTTGAAATCAATCCGGAAATCTGCAGTCTTTCTGAGCATGTCAGGCTTGTTCTTGATATATACCGGCAGCAGGCAGAAAGAAAGGGCGTCTTTTTTGTGGAGGTCATTGAGCTGCCGGAGGAAAAGGTCTACATGGATGCCATTTGTTTCAGGCGTATTTTGGGCAATATCCTCAGTAATGCAGTAAAGTTTACGCCGGAGGAAGGAATCATAAAGATTTCTGCCCGTCAGAAAGGCGTGACAGAAGACGGGGCCGGGATGTTTGAATTTTCTGTGTCAGACAGCGGCATTGGAATGACGAAAAAATTTATGAAACGTATGTTTATGGCATTTGAGCGTGAAGAAAATGCAACGGAATCCGGTTATGAAGGAACCGGTCTTGGGCTTGCGATTGCAAAGCATCTTTTAGATGCCATGGGTGGGGAAATCCATGTGGAAAGCAAGAAGGGAAAGGGATCTGTGTTTACTTTTGAGATTCCGTTCGAGATGGGAGAAAAGGCAGAGAAGCTTAAGAAATCAGGCAGTAAAGCAAACGTTGCCAGAAAGGTACCGAAAAAGCGCAGGATCCTTTTAGTGGAGGATATTGAAATGAACCGTATGCTTGCCGAGGAGCTTTTGTCTGAGGAGGGCTTTCTGGTGGAATCTGTGCAGGATGGAAGTCTTGCGGTGGAAGCCATCAAAAAGCATGAGGCATGGTATTATGATCTGGTGCTGATGGATATCCAGATGCCGGTCATGAACGGGTATGAGGCTTCCAGAATGATTCGGGCCATGGACAGGGAGGATAGTTCGGGACTCCCGATTATTGCGCTTTCTGCCAATGCCCATGATGAGGATAAGAAAAAGAGCATGGAGAGCGGCATGAACACCCATGTGGCAAAGCCGTTCGATATTGACCAGCTTGTGCGTACCATTAATAAATATTTTGACTGAGCAGGCTGCAGGTCTTCCTGCGCCCCTGTGCATAAAACAAAAAGCCTGACGCTTCACAATGGAAACAAGTATTGTGAAGTGTCAGGATTTTTGCATAAAGGAGGTTAAAATGGCTTTCTTATTGTCAAATAGTTTTCATTTTTTTGCTGCAGGTTACGATTTACATCTGTCAATCCCATATTCTTTCTTCCTGCCGCAAAATCAGTGTCTTATGCAGTCTTCCAGTTACGCTATTCCATCATTGCCTGGCCAGAGCTGTATCGTAGCCTGACAGCGTGCTTCTAACGCTTGCTTTCTTTCCTGCTGTTTTCCGTTCTGAATTTCTTATTAAATATATCGGCGGAAAACAGGGGAATATTATGTTTTTTCCAGTACAATTCAGAGGCAGAAATATGTCAGTATACTGGTTTGCTACCTTAACACTTTTAGGATTTCCAAAAGATATTCCCATGTCCTTCTGACGCTTTCTGCTTCCATGCGTTCATTTGGCGTATGGATATCCTTGATGTCAGGTCCGAACGAAACACAGTCTAAGTGCTCCATCTTTCCGGCGAACAGGCCACATTCCACACCTGCATGGATTGCCTGTATAACAGGTGCATGGCCGTATTGTTTTTCAAACACAGAAACCATCTGTTCTCTTAATGGGGACTCCTTTTTATATTCCCATGCCGGATAATCCCCGCTTAACGTGACATTGCCGCCAAGGACTTCCATCAGGCAGGCAAGCCGGTCCGTCAGTTCTTCCTTTTCGGTGTTGATGCTGCTGCGGACGGAGAAAGAAAAGCGGATTTCATTTTCCCTTGTTTCTAAAATGCCTAAATTTAAGGAGGTCTGCACAAGACCTTCAATATCATTGCTCATTTTCTGAATTCCGTTTGGGAGCGTGACAAGTGCAGTAATGATTTTTTCTGTGGTTTCACCATTCAGTGCGGCAGCTTTTTTCCTGACTTGTTTGGAAATTTCCGTATCAGGATTTTTGGCAGCCTGTTGTTCTGTATCAGGGCTTTTCAAAACAGAAGCCTCCGGGGTCAGGGAAAGTGTAATCTGCTTTTCTGTGGCGTGATATTCCCTCCGGTAGATGCGTTCTAACTGAGAAAGGAGATCTGCTGCCTTATTCATATCTTTTTCGCATGAAAAAAGAATTTCTGCAGATGCTTCCCTTGGAATGGCATTATCTTTTAGACCGCCCTGGACCGAGATTAAATCAAAATATAAGATTTTGGAAAGCTGATAGAGCGTGCGGCCAAGCAGCATGTTCGCATTGGCACGCCCCTTGTCGATTTCCACACCGGAGTGGCCGCCCAGAAGTCCACCGATTTCCAAAGTGGCAGGGAAACCTTCTTTTTCCGTCCGGATATATGGCAGATGGGCAGCAGCACATACACCGCCGGCACAACTTACCAAAAGACAGCCCTCATCCTCTGAGTCCAGATTTAACATGATGCGTGATTTTAACGGGGAGCAGTCAAGGGCTGCCGCACCGGTCATGCCGGTTTCTTCATCTACGGTAAAGACGGTTTCTAACGGAGGATGGGCAATGGTATCAGAGGCTAACAGCGCAAGCATATAGGCAACGGCAATTCCGTCATCACCGCCAAGTGTGGTTCCTCTGGCAGAAATTATTCCGTCTTTTTCTTCTAAGCAGAGCCCTTCGGTCAGAAAATCGATTTGATAATCCGATTCCTTTTCACACACCATGTCAATGTGTCCCTGAAGCATGACAGGTGCACTGGTTTCATAGCCTTCGCTTCCGTTTTTGAAAATGATGACATTGTTCCATTCATCCTGTATGTAACGAAGGTTCTTTTCTGATGCAAAACGGACAAGATAGTCGCTGATTTTCCTAGTGTTTCCGGAGCCATGTGGAATGGCGCAGATTTCTTCAAAATAATAAAAGACTTCCTTTGGTTCTAAATGGGATAATTGCATAATGGTTCTCCTTTTGTATTTTTTTCTATTTTATGAAAATGGTCTGAAATTAGTATAGCATAGATGGGGAAATTTGCACAGAACTGTTACAATTTCTGCGAAATATTCACAGGGCAGCAGCATTTACTTTTCAGTCCCTTCCGCAAAATGTGAGCCTGCCATGTTTATAAGTTCATATTCGATATTTTGCCAGCAGATATCATTTCATCCAGATTAAAAAAATAAAATGCTGCTGCCCTGAAAAAATTTGAAAAAACACTTGCTTTTTTAGAAAAGATAGGTTAAACTATTGTAGTTATTGTGAAAGGAGATATTCCTCTGTTACAGATGTGCCGGAGCGTGAAAACGTGTTCCTGAGCCGGAATGGAATCAGGACGAATCTGAAAAAAGGATTTCCGGTCCGTATTAAGAATATCAAAAGATTAAAGGAGGTCACAGAACATGAATGACATTATTAAAGCGATTGAAGATGAGCAGTTAAAGGAGAATATTACAGATTTCCGCGTGGGAGATACTGTTCGTGTTCATGCAAAGGTTATTGAGGGTACCAGAGAGCGTGTCCAGATTTATGAAGGGACAGTCATCAAGAGACAGGATGGTGGTGCAAGAGAGACTTTTACGGTTCGTAAAAATTCAAACGGTGTAGGCGTGGAGAAGACCTGGCCGCTTCATTCGCCAATTATTGCGAATATTGAGGTTGTCCGCAGAGGAAAGGCAAGACGTGCAAAACTGTTCTTCCTGCGTGGCAGGGTAGGTAAGGCTGCAAAGTTAAAAGAAATCGTAAAATAATGGCTTGATGAAAGCAAAATTCTTATGAAAGGCTCCGGAGAAATCCGGGGTTTTTTGCTTTTTAAGACCCATTTGTTCCGGTTCATAAATCTTTTTTCCGGGAATATATATTTAAGAAAAGGAAATGCAGAATGATTTATGGAGGATATTATGGCAAAGGTAATTTTAGATGCAGGTCATGGCGGATATGATAATGGCGCGTCGTTTGAAGGTCGGTTGGAAAAGAATGATACATTGAATCTGGTATTAGCGGTTGGAGATCTTTTGGAGAAGGAGGGTGTGGAGGTACTTTATACCAGGATGGAGGATATTTATCAAAGTCCGGCAGAAAAGGCAGCCATTGGAAATGAAAGCGGGGCAGATTATTTTATTTCCATTCACAGGAATTCCAGTCCGGAGCCGGAGACTTATTCCGGGGTTCAGACGCTTGTATTCCGGGATGAGGGAGTTCCGGCACTTTTGGCGGAAAATATCAACAGGGAGCTGGAAAAGACAGGGTTTGCAAATCTGGGGACCTCAGTACGTCCTAATCTGGCAGTCCTTAGACGGACGCGGATGCCGGCTGCACTGGTGGAAGTGGGCTTTATCAATACGGAGCAGGACAATACGCTGTTCGACCTGAAATTTCCTGAAATTGCACAGGCAGTTGCCAGTGGGATTTTACAGACCATTCGTTTGGAAGAAGAAAATTTTATGGAACCGGAAATGGAGCAGATGGAGCAGAGACCATATACCATTGAAACCGGTGTTTTCATGCATTATGAAAATGCCAAAAGGCTTGCGGAAAACATGCAGGAGGACGGCTTTGACTGTTACATAGAAACCGTCGGGAATTGTTATGTGGTCCGGCATGGAAGCTTCCGGAACCACGAGGAAGCAAAAAAAGAGGAAAAACATCTGTATGAACTGGGCTATGAGGCAAGGGCATGTGTGGTTACAGTTCATACATGCGTGTAACCTGTAACCGCATCTTATGCAGCTGTCAGATGTGCAGTGACAGCCTTCTCAAAAAATCCCTCAAAAAATTTGTAAAAGACTTGCTTTTTATAAGAAAGAGTGCTAAAATTGTAAAGAAATAGTTGATTAGATTAAGAGTGGGCGGCGCAGTCCACTCTTTCATTTTGGATGCACATGTCCACAAAAGGAAGCTTTCCGGCTTTGGCAGGTGCGTAAGACAGGAGGAAAGTCATTTGTCAGTCAGAGAAGAATATGAAAAGAAATCAGAAGAAATTTTAGAACCAATTATGCAGGAAAACGGATTTGAGCTGGTGGACGTGGAATATGTCAAGGAAGCAGGAAACTGGTATTTACGTGCATACGTGGATAAGGAAGGTGGTATTACATTAGATGACTGTGAATTAGTGAACAGAACCTGGAGTGATATCATGGACAGAGAGGATTTTATTCCGGATGCTTATATTCTGGAGGTCAGTTCACCGGGCCTGGGACGGCAGTTAAAAAAGGAAAAGGATTTTAAAAGAAGTCTGGGGCAGCAGGTAGATATCCGGTTTTATAAGGGAAGAAAAATTCCGGCAGAGAAGAACGGAAAAGAAGTTTCGGTAAAGGAGCTGACAGGGACCTTAAAGGATTTTGATGAGGAGACCATCACAGTGGAAACAGATTTTGCTCCGGAATATGTGATTTCCAGAAAAGAAATTTCAACAGTCAGGCTGACCATAGATTTTTAATCAAAATTCACAGGCTTTTTGATTTCATAAATCGCTCTGATGCCATCACAGAAACTGCATTTGCAGATTTCTGTCCGGTAGCCTCGCAGGGGAAGTGCAGGGCATGGAGGATTCGTGTGAAATATAATTTTGAATAGCATGAAATTGTCAGGGAAGATTTTTATGTGAAACAGAAATCGTAGAGAATGTAACCATACAAAACATGATACCGAAAAGGGAGGAAAATAAAAAAATGGCGGTTAGAAAGAAAAAAACAGAAGCAAATAATGAAAGAAGGGAGCTCATTGAGGCGTTAGATGCAATTGAGAAGGAAAAACAGATCAGTAAAAAAATTATTTTAGAGGCAATCGAAAGCTCTCTGCTGGCTGCATGTAAAAATCAGTTTGAAAATAAGAATAAGTCGGAAAAACCGGAAAATAAAAAAGCAACTCCTGAAAATATAAGGGTAAAGATTGACAGCGAAACAGGAGCTGTGGCAGTGTATGTGGAATACGAAGTAGTGGAGGATGAGCTTTTGGAAAATCCTGCGGTACAGATTGGTGTAACGGAGGCCAGGCTCAAATACAATGAAAAGGCAGAGCCGGGAGATACGGTAAAGTATGAAGTAACACCAAAAAACTTTGGCCGTATCGCTGCACAGAAGGCAAAGCAGGTGGTGGTCCAGAAAATCAGGGAAGAAGAACGGAAGGTTCTGTACGTACAGTTTCTGGAAAAAGAGCGTGAGGTGGTGACCGGAATCGTTCAGAGATATAATGGTGAAAATGTCTGTGTACAGATTGGAAAACTGGATGCGACCCTGTTGAAGAATGAGCAGGTTCCGGGAGAACGGTTCCGGCCAACAGAAAGAATCAAGCTTTATATTGTGGAGGTCAAGGATACGCCGAAGGGGCCAAGGATTACAATTTCCCGTTCCCATCCGGAATTTGTAAAAAGACTGTTCGAGGAGGAAGTGACGGAAATCCAGGATGGAATTGTTGAAATAAAGAGCATTTCCAGAGAGGCAGGCTCACGTACCAAAATTGCAGTATATGCGAATGATGAAAATGTGGATGCAGTGGGTGCCTGCGTGGGCGTGAACGGAAGCCGTGTGAATGCCATTGTGGAGGAACTCCGCGGAGAAAAGATTGATATCATTGACTGGAGCGATGAGCCGGAAGTCTTAATCAAGCATGCATTAAGTCCGGCAGTGGTCGATTTGGTTACGGTGAACGAGGAAGAAAAAACGGCAAAGGTCATTGTGCCGGAAGACCAGCTTTCCCTTGCCATTGGAAAAGAGGGACAGAATGCAAGATTAGCCGCAAAATTGACAGGATATAAGATTGATATTAAATGTAAGTCCGTCAGCGAAGAAGAGGAAGAATAAACATAAAATGGAGGTGTTGTCATGGGAACGAAGGGCGGAATCCGGGTGAAGAAAACGCCAATGCGCCAGTGTACCGGCTGTGGGGAAAGAAAAGAAAAAAAATCATTGTTTCGAGTAATCCTGACACCGGAAGGTGAAATTCTTTTAGATAAAACGGGAAAGAAAAATGGCCGGGGCGCATATATATGTAATTCCGCAGAATGTTTAAAAAAAGCAAGAAAAACAAAGGCTTTGGAACGTTCTTTAAAGGTGGCAATACCGGAGCATATTTACGATGAGCTGGAAAAGGAGATGAGAGGCGATGGATAGTGACGAAATACTTCGCTTCCTGGGACTTGCGAAAAGGGCAGGCCATTTGGTAAGTGGTGAGTTCATGACGGAGAGTATGGTAAAGTCCGGGAAGGCGGCGTTAGTTATAATTGCTGGCGATGTTTCTGAAAATACAAGAAAAAAGTTTAAAAATATGTGCGAATACTATGAGGTTCCCTTATATGAGTATGCAGATAAGGAGAGCTTGGGACATTCTCTTGGAAAGGAATATCGGGCTTCTCTGGCAGTAACGGATAAGGGCATGGCGAAAACGGTTGTTAAAAAAATGCAAAGAAAAAATGCAAATGGAGGATTTTAGGGCATATGGCAAAAATGAGAATTTATGATATAGCGAGCAGTTTACAAGGAAAATTTCCCGATTTAAAAAGTAAGGACCTGGTAGCTCTTTTAAATGAGAATGGATTTGAGGCAAAGGGTGCCCAGAGCAGAATCGAGGATGATGCGATTGCATTCCTCCTCAAGTATTACCATAAAAAAGAGATGGAAGCGGCTGCAGCCCTGAAGGCTGCTGAAAAGCAGCGTGAAGTGCAGGGAGAAAAGAAGGAGAAAAAAGCCAGAAAAGAAAAAGCGGCTGTGGAAAATACAGAAAAGAAAGCGGCTCCTGCGCCTGCAAAAGAAGAAAAGCCGGAGGAAAAAACAGTGAAACAGGAAGAACCGGTAAAGAAAGAAGAACCGGTGAAAGAGGAAAAACCGGCAGAGAAAGAAGAACCGGTGAAAGAGGAAAAACCGGCAAAGAAAGAAGAACCGGTACCGGAGGAAAAAACGGTGAAACAGGAAGAGCCGGCAAAAGCAGAAAAACTGCAGGAGGAAACAACAGGAAAAGAAGAAAAGCCGGATAAAGCATCGAACGAAGAAAATGCAGGGAAAGAAGAGGTACCGGCTTCCAAGGAACGTAAAAAAGAAGAAAAAACAGGCAAGGAAGAAAAACCGGCAATGAAAGATGGAAAAACAGCAAAGGAAGAAAAGAGAGAAAAGGGTTCTGATGCACCAAGGAAAGAGAAAAAGGAAAATTCCGGAAGCGCTCCAAGAAAGGACAATATAAAAAAAAAAAAAAAAACAAGA
>CADBMP010000396.1 GCA_902795775.1 uncultured Lachnospiraceae bacterium
ATTAAAATAATAAGCACCTGCATATTTTAATACATTTCTGCTTTTCTTTTTGATCCATTTCCAGGCGATTGAATTTTTTGCAATCGAGGATTTTTTCATGGTGGCAGTTGTAATGCGATATGGATTGATCCACGCATGTATGGCAATCCCGTTCTTATGTGCTGCCTGAACCGCATACTCCAGCGGGTCAAAGCCCGGATCCTTTCCGGATACTCCGGTCGCATATCTGGACCATGGATAATAAGCTGACGGATACATGGCATCTGCAAACGGACGCACCTGTATGATTACTGCATTCAGATGATTTTTTTTACAAGTTTCATATGTACTGTCAATAAAATTTTTCCATTTGGAATAACTGGTTGCTTTTTTATACATTTCATCAAAGTACAGCCAGACCGCCTTCATCTCCCCATCCGAAGCTCCTTTTTCGGTCTTCACCTGCACCTGCTCCTGTCCGGACTGTTCTTCCGTTCCGTCCGAAGCATTCACATTAGAAAGTCCCTGTAAAAAAATAATCAATATGACTGTCAAAAACAAGCTTCCTGCCAGAAATAACCTTTTTTTTAATGATTTCATCTGAAAACTCCATCCTCTCCTTAATGTATACTATTCCGTTCTTCTGTTTCTGTGAATCCACAGCCATGACCTGCTGTTTTCAAATTCACCGGATAAAACGCCCGGAAAACCGAATGCGTTTCCTTTGCGATTATAACATAAATTTTCCAAAGGGTCAAAAGATATTTTCAAGGAAAAGGCAAGATTGACAGATGTTTCCCGTTAGTGCGAAATTCCAATGGATGAACGAAAGCTGTATCAGAACTTCCTCCGCCAGATAATTCAGGTTCTCTATATCATCCATGCCAATTATTTTCGTATACATATTATATCCACCACCTTAAAATATTGTTCTTTCCATCTCTGTAATGCAACTGGAACGCGCAGCCCAAAATCATTTCAAAGCGATAATCCTCATATACGATATTTATGAACTCTGCCTCATTCCAATCAGTTGCCTCCTTAACATATTTAGCCAGCAGAATCAAACTCCAATAGCTTTTTTCTTCCTCCGTCATGCCGCTTAATCCTTTTCACACTCCCGAGCCGAATATATGCCCTGCGTAAATACTATTCTCTCAGGCAGATCCATGAGCTTTATTTGTTCTTCACGTATCGCCGGATGAATTTCCCGTTCCCACGTTTCCTCATCTGCTTTGTCCCAGCGTTTATAACATTTTGTGAAAATCTCATTTCCTTCAGCATCAAAATCATCATAGCACATATACAAGACCTGCATCACATCCTCGGCAAGCCTGCTTAAACTTTCAAAATCCCGCTCCGTGACCGGCACAGGAGCTGCTTTTATCATATTACTCATCCGGCTTTCTCCTCCCGTTCTTTATGTTCCATATTTGTCATCGGTTAAGAATACTTTTTGATCGCATCCAGAAATAACATAGCCGCCACAGAAGGGGTCTCAGAAGCACAGACAGCATATTCGATTTCTTTTTCTCTGGTATCAAGATAATTTTCCCAAAGCTCGCTGTACGATGAAAAATCAAAATGCTGGTCATCCAGAACGATAAACTCCTCAATTTCCTTTTTTTCTGTCCATCTCACCTTGACTCCTTTCATATTTTCACTTATTTCAGTCCAATTAAAAAGCAGTATCCACAAGATAGGATTCATCTCCCTTCTTATGTATCAAAAAGAAAGCTGAACCACATCTTGTGGACACGACTGCACGATAAATATATTTTATCAGATTTTCTATAAAAATACATTTTTATTTTTACGTAATCTAATCTTACTCGATTTTCTCCATTTTATTGGACGAAGAATAGAACTCTTCTCCGGTGTCCAAACAAATGGCAGCTAGTCTTCCACCGGGATAATTCGCTCCGCAATCAATTACTATATGATTGTTTCGCCTATATATAAAACCGGGATTTGGATTATCTTTAATCATCTGTGTCGGTGTATGTCCCGTCACAACAAACATATCATCAAAATACTGCACATCATAATCCGCTCTAACCCATACCAACTCATGAAGTGAATAATCCTCTATCTCCCTTTCCGGAGAATAGTTTCCTAATCCTGCATGAACCAGAAGATAATCTTTATCATTAACAGATACTTCTTCATATATCAGGAACTCCTTTATGAAATCTATCACATCCTGTTTTGCCTCCAAATCCAGTTGTCTAAACTCATCGATGGTCGATTTGCTTCCGTTATATTGCCAGGTCAGCAGATTATCCAGCATTTCTTTATCCAGCTCTTCTATGGACAGATCTGTGATTTCTTTCATCAAAAATTCCAGACATTCTAACGCCATAAG
>CADBMP010000397.1 GCA_902795775.1 uncultured Lachnospiraceae bacterium
AAAGATATGCAGGGTACCTTTGGAAACGGTGAAGACGGAGGAAAAAGAGGGGCTTGCGACTCTGGAAGAAAGGCTGAAAAAACGCATCTTCGGGCAGGATGAGGCAGTTTCACAGGTGGTCAATGCAATTAAATTTTCAAAAGCAGGGCTTTTGGAGGATGGAAAGCCGCTTGCCAGTCTTTTGTTCGTAGGACCGACCGGTGTTGGAAAGACAGAGATTGCGCGGAGCCTTTCGGAAGAATTAGGGGTAAAGCTCATTCGGTTTGATATGAGTGAATACGGGGAAAAACATGCAGTGGCAAAATTGATCGGTTCACCGGCAGGATATGTTGGATACGAGGAGGGCGGCCTTTTTACAGAGGCAGTCAGGAAAAATCCTCATGCAGTCCTGCTTTTGGATGAGGTGGAAAAGGCACATCCGGATATCTATAATATTTTACTGCAGGTCATGGATTATGCGACACTGACAGATAATCAGGGCAGAAAAGCAGATTTCCGGAATGTGGTGCTTATCATGACTTCAAATGCCGGAGCCAGTATGCTTGGAAAAGAGGGGATTGGTTTCCACAGGACAGGTCAGGACGGCAGTGTGGTGATGGATGAAGTAAAAAGGATTTTTCAGCCGGAATTCAGGAACCGTTTGAACCGGATCGTGGTCTTTCGCGGCATGGATGAGGACATGGCGGAGAAAGTAGCAGGAAAGAAACTCATGGAGCTACGGGACCTTCTGGAAAAGAAAAACATTGCATTTGAGGTTTCTGCAGAAGCAAAAGAGCTTATAAAGAAAAAAGGAATCAGCAGGGAGTTTGGTGCGCGTGAGATGGACCGCGTGATCAGGAATGAGGTCAAACCGCTGTTTGTGGATGAAATTTTATTCGGAGGGCTGCAGGAGGGTGGAAAGCTCCTGCTTACGGCGGAAGAAGATATGTTTCATGTAAAGGTGGCGATTTGAGCGTGGCCAAATTGCTCTGATACGGCACGAAAAACCGTTTCTGTGAATTTCTCGTGCGCTGCCTCGCAAGGAGTGCCCGGAATGGAGGATTATAATGGCTGTATATTGTCTGGAGGAAGAAATATATTTTCCGGATCCCAAGCTTGCAGAGCCTGACGGACTTCTGGCAGTTGGCGGGGACTTGAGTGTAGAACGTCTGCTGCTTGCCTATTCTTACGGGATTTTTCCATGGTATGAAAAGGGGAATCCGATTTTGTGGTGGTGTCCGAAGGAACGTTTTATCATCCGGCCTGAGGAAATTCATGTTTCCCGTTCCATGAAAAAGTTTATCAGAAAGTACAATACTCATATTGTCATCAATCGTGATTTTGCCGATACCATGCACCGGTGCCGGTTAAAAAGGGAATTTGCGGAAGGAACCTGGATTACAGATGAAATGGAAACCGCTTACGGAAAGCTTTTTGAAGTGGGCTTTGCAATGAGCGTGGAAAGCTATGTGGATGACCGTCTGGCGGGAGGTTTGTACGGAGTCGTGATTGGAAAATGTTTTTTTGGGGAGAGCATGTTTTCCGATTCGGAGAATGGTTCAAAGCTTGCGCTAATTGGGCTTGCAGAGCTGTTGTCAGAGAAGGGATTTTTGATGATCGACTGCCAGTTCCATACGAAACATCTGGAGAGCATGGGCGGGGTGCGGATTTCATATGAGGATTATATGGAAATCATTAAAGCTGGTGGAATACTTGCTGGTCCGGCGTGAGCATGGAAATCAATTTTTGTAAAATTTTGATAGATTTTGAATCAAAAACAGTGGCGTAATAATCTTGTTCCAGAACCCGTTTGCACATAGTATTCGCACACAGCGGTACGTAAGTGCTCTCCACAGGCTGATGCCTGTGAATATGAGCACTAAGTGCCGGCGGCGAATATGGTTCCTCACAAGATATTACGCCGCCGTCTTTTGTCACTATGTTTTAAATAAAAATATTTTTCGAAAATTGATTTCCGCATGGCGTGAGAAAAAGGGCTTTTTTTTCAAAAAGGAATATGATATTATGAAAGAGTGGTGAAATATTTCAGGATATTATCTACGTGATTTCAGGGGGGAGATAGAGCATGAAGCAGATGAATACAGTATTTAAGAGATATGAAAAAAAATATTTATTAGAGAAAGAACAATATGAAAAGGTACAGGGCGTTTTGGAGCCGTATATGCATGTAGATGAATACGGACTCAGCACCATCTGCAATATTTATTATGATACGCCGCAGTATGATCTGGTCACCCGTTCCATAGAAAAGCCGGTATATAAGGAAAAATTAAGGCTGAGGAGTTATGGGACGGTGACGGAGGAGGAAACTGTTTTTCTGGAAATAAAGAAAAAATATGACGGAATTGTATATAAAAGGCGCATTCCCCTGACATTAAAAGAGGCAAAGGAGAGTTTTATGGCAGGCAGGGTCGTGGGAGAACAGGAGTACTGTCAGATCGCCTGTGAATTGAATTATTTTTTTGAACGGTATGCCCCCGTGCCGAGTACATATTTAGCTTATGACCGGATTGCCATGACTGGAACGGAGGATGAGAGCATCCGCATGACCTTTGATTTCAACATCAGGAGCCGTCAGGACAGGATGGACTTAACGGAGGATTCTGAAGGAACGCTTATCCTTCCTGAAAATCAGGTGATCATGGAAATAAAGGTAGATGATGCGTATCCGTTCTGGCTGGTGCATATGTTAGAAAAATTAAGAATTTTTCCTGTGTCTTTTTCAAAATACGGAACGGTTTACCGGAAACAGATTTTTCCAAAGTTATTTCCGGCAGGACACAGACAACAGAAGATGTTTTCCGGGACAAAGGCGGGAAACGGGCATCAATATGTGCTGAAAGGAGAAGCTTATGTTTGAAAGTATTTTAAAAACAGCCACAGATTCCGGGAGCCTGTCCTTATGCATGGCAGGGGCGTGTGCTGTAACGGCACTGGTTCTTGGATGCATCATTGCAGGGGCATATTACTTTAGCGTGAAAGGGCAGACAGGCAAAGGTTTTTTGGGTACCCTGGTCCTGACACCTGTTCTGGTGCAGACCATTGTGATGCTGGTGAACGGAAGCCTGGGAGCGGGAGTGGCGGTGCTTGGCGCATTCAGTCTGGTACGGTTCCGTTCCATTCCGGGAAACGGAAGGGATATCAGCAGCATCTTTTTTTCCATGGTCATAGGGCTTGTCTGTGGAATGGGATATCTGACTTATGCTGCTGCAATGACTGCGTTTATTTGTTTTATGATGCTTCTGATTCATTGTACCACATGGAAAACAAAGGGCGAGCGTTCCAAATCGCTTAGGATTACCATACATGAGGACCTGGATTATACAGAGGTTTTTGATGATATTTTTGAAAAGTATCTGAAAAGCTGGGAAAAGGTTTTGGTAAAGACCGTCAATATGGGAAGCATGTATCAGATCAGTTATCAGATTGAATTTAAGGATTGGAAGGAAGAAAAAGCATTTATAGATGAGCTGCGCTGCAGGAATGGAAATTTAAGCATCCAGTGTAGCAGCCTGGCAGAAAATCAGGAGCAGCTGTAAAAGTCATCATTTATTAAGGTGTCTATAGCTCCTTTTATGTAAATGGCTGTGTATCTCTAGTTTTCTTTTTAGTTATCAATCATCATATAAAAGGAGGAAAAGGTTATGAAATTTGAGGAATTATTGGAAAAGGTCAGAAAAGCTGCGGGAAAGGCAGATGTATCTGATAAGGATTTTCTTGCAGTACAGGTGAATATCACAGGAAACGAGGGTGGAGTGTTTTATGTGGAGGTAAAAGACCATAAGGTTACGGTAGAGCCGTATGAGTATAATGACAGGAACTGTGCTGTTACAATGAGCATGGAGAATTTTAATAAGCTCCTGGATGGAAAGTTAGATCCTGTGCTTGCTTTTACGTTAGGAAAGCTGAAGGTGGATGGGGACACCGGGAAGGCACTGGAGTTTTCAAAGCTTATTCGGTAATGAAGGGCAGCAGGGAGAGTGCTGTCTGGCAGTATTGTAGATTTAGGGGATGGAATTGCAGATTTGGAGGCTGATATTGCAGCTCCATACAGGAACAGGAGAAGGAGGAAAAAAGCTTGAAGTATATATTGGATTGGGAAAAATATCTGGATACGGCAGCAGAAGCTGTGGCAGAAGGAATTGTGTTGCTGAAAAATGAAAAGCAGGTACTTCCGCTTAAAAAAGAGGAAGAGGTGTCTGTTTTTGGACGGATTCAGCTGCATTATTACAAAAGTGGAACCGGTTCGGGAGGAATGGTGAATGTATCAAAGGTAACAGGTATTTTAGACGGACTTTTGGAGGCTGGTGTATCCGTAAATGAGGAACTTTTGGAGATATATAAAACATGGGATAAGGAGCATCCATACGACCTTGGAAACGGCTGGGGAGGCGAGCCATGGTCGCAGGAGGAAATGCCGCTTACGGATGAGATGGTAAAAAAGGCGTCTGTTCGTTCCGGAACAGCCATTGTCATCATTGGAAGGACAGCCGGGGAGGATCAGGATAACCGGAACGAGGCAGGTGCATTCCTTTTGACGGAGGAAGAAAAAAATATGCTCCGGCTGGTGCGCCGGTATTTTGAAAAGCTTGTGGTGCTTCTGAATGTGGGAAACATCATTGACATGGGCTTTGAGGATGAATTTTTTCCGGATGCCATTTTATATGTCTGGCAGGGAGGCATGACGGGCGGTACGGGAACGGCAAAGGTACTGACCGGGGAGGTTTCACCGTCAGGAAAGCTGACGGATACGATTGCCTTCCATGTGGAGGATTATCCGAGCGATAAGAACTTTGGTGGAGAAAAGGGAGATAAATACGCAGAGGATATTTATGTGGGATATCGTTATTTTGAAACCTTTGCAAAGGAAAAGGTGCGTTATCCGTTCGGCTTTGGACTGAGCTATACGAGCTTTCAGATGGAAGTGGAAAAAACAGAACAGGAAGGAGACAAGACCTGGCTGTTTGTAAAAGTGGCCAATACCGGGGAAAGGGCAGGAAAGGAGGTCGTGCAGGTCTACTGTGAACAGCCGCAGGGAAAATTGGGAAAGCCTGCGCGTGTACTGACTGCGTTTGCAAAGACAAAAACGCTTTCTCCGGGGGAGAGCGAAACGTTAAGGCTTCCTTTGGAAATACCGGTATCTTATGATGATAGTGGTGTTACCGGTTTCCGTTTTTGTGAGGTAAAGGAGCAGGGAACGTACAAATTTTATGTGGGAAGTGATGTGCGTTCTGCTTCGTGGGCATATGACATGGAGCTTTCGGAGACGGTCGTGGTTTCCAAATACCGTCAGGCACTGGCTCCTGTGGAGGGCTTTCAAAGGCTTCGTCCGCAGGTGGCAGATGGCGGTTACACAGAGGCATGGGAGGATGTACCGTTAAGTGAGGTGGATGAGGAAAAAAGAAGACTGGAGGAGCTGCCGGAGGAGATTTTGGGAACCGGTCAGGAGGTTCCGTTTTCAGAGGTCTGTCGTGGAAATGTAACGTTGGATGATTTTGTATCCGGGCTGACAAATGAGGAGCTATTTGGCATTGTGCGCGGGGAGGGCATGGGTTCTCCACGTGTGACAGCGGGAACGGCATCTGCATTTGGTGGTGTGACCGATGCACTTGTGGCAAAGGGGCTTCCGGCTGCGTGCTGTTCCGACGGACCGTCCGGGATGCGCCTTGACTGCGGGACGAAAGCATTTTCCCTGCCGAACGGCACACTGCTCGCATCCACGTTCAACTGTGAGCTGCTTACGGAGCTGTTTTCCTGTATGGGACTTGAGATGGTCGTGAATAAGGTGGACTGTCTGTTAGGACCCGGCTTAAATATTCACCGTCATCCGTTGAACGGAAGGAATTTTGAGTATTTTTCAGAGGATCCGCTGCTTACGGGAAAGCTGGCAGCGGCAGAGCTGAAAGGTCTTCACAAGGCGGGCGTCACAGGGACCATTAAGCATTGTTGTGCAAATAATCAGGAAACCGGCAGGCATTTCTTTAATTCTGTGGCTTCCGAACGTGCGCTTCGTGAAATTTACCTGCGTGGCTTTGAGATAGCGGTAAAGGAAGGGGAGGCACAGACCATCATGACTACCTACGGTGCAGTAAATGGCGTATGGACGGCGGGAAATTATGATATCTGTACGGAAATCCTTAGAAAAGAGTGGGGCTATCAGGGCGTTATCATGACAGACTGGTGGGCAAATGTGAACCGCCGCGGACAGGAACCGGATAAATTTGACCTGACTTCCATGGTCAGGGCACAGAATGATGTGTATATGGTCTGTGCCGATACGGTTGGTAATGCAGACAATCTGAAGGCTTCCATGGAGGATGGCACACTGACAAGGGGCGAGCTTCAGAGATGTGCGCGTAATATACTTGGATTCCTTTTACATACCCACGCCATGAAACGTGCGTTAGGTGAGGAAGATGAAGTGGAGACAATCAATCGTCCGGCTGACGAAATGGATGATGGAAAGCCGGTAGAATTTTATGAGCTTACGGACGAACTGACAGTACCGCTTACCGATGTTCCGGCGCAGAAGGGAACAAGCTGCAGTTTTGGACTGACAGTAGAGAAAGTAGGTTTTTTTGAATATACGGTGACAGCATCTGCGGAGGGCGGAAGCCTGGCACAGATTCCACTTACTGTATTTTCCATGGGGACAGCAAGCGGAACCTTCACATGGAATGGAACGGACGGGAAGCTGGTCAGCTTTTCAGGAAAAATGCCGTTGTTTTCCAGGTTTACGACTATACGGCTGTACTTTGCACAGAATGGCCTGCATTTAGACAATATGCATTTTAAGCTTGTAGAGGCGTTTGAAGCGAAAGAGTAAAAAACTGCATTTCACATATTGTAGTCTATCGTTTTTTAATAATCTGGACGAAATGATATCTGAAGATAACTTTTCAGCCTTCTTATGAATCCATATGGATTTTCACGAAAGACCTGTTTTCAAGTGAAGACCTTTGAGAAGGCTGAACTGTTACACCTGAAGATTTTAGGCAGATATCATAAGCCCGGTTCATTAAAAACTCAATAGTAGAGTGGAACGTGGCAGAAAGAAGTATGTCAGGGGGAGTGTATATGATGAATGATTTGAATGAAAAAAATCATATTACAGAGCTTTTTACAACAGAGATGGCAGGAGGTGCCTTTGCATATCGTGCGGAGGAAGGGCATGAGCTTCTTTTTGCCAATGAAAATTTGATTCAGCTTTTTGAGTGTGAGGATTATGAAGAATTTTCTGAATTTGTGGGAAATAGTTTCAATGGTATTGTGAATGAAACACCGCTGCGTCTGGTAGCAGAGGATATGGAGCAGCAGATTATGGATTCACAGACCAATTTCGGATATGTCTTTTATAATATTAGGACAAAAAAGGGAAATGTCAGACGTGTGGTCAATCATTTCACAAAGCTTACGGATAAGTCAGAGGGAGAGATTTTCTGTGCTTTTCTGTATCTGCACAGGCATGACAATGTGGGCTCGGATTTTGACTCTGTGACCGGGCTGTATGGAAAGCTTCGGTTCCATAAATATGTATCCAAAATGAACAAAAAATTCATAGATAGACTTTCTGGTGAAAATGCCCTTTATGGGGAGGAGGGGCTGTTAAAGCCTGCAGCGGATGAATATGCGATCATTTATCTGAATCTGGTAAATTTTAAGCTCTTAAATATCGAAAGGGGAGCAGATGAAGGGGACGCCTGTTTAAAGGTCATGGCAGATACGCTGCGGGAATGCTATCAGGATTCCTTTGTTGCCAGAATTTCAGGGGATCACTTTGCCATTTTCACAAAAAAAGACAAAGTTTATGAAAAGACGACCGAGGCGGTGCGGCGGTTTTGTGAAACATATGGGAACCAATTTGATGTGATTGGAAAATTCGGAATTTACGAGCTGGAATTTGGGTTAGATTTTGATGTGGAGAATGCACTTTCCATGGCAAAGGTAGCGTGTGATTTTATTAAACATGACTCTACAAGGGATGTGGCCGTATATACCGAAAGTCTGGAAGAAGAAGTAAAGACAACGGAATATGTGGTGGGAAAGATTGATGAGGCATTAAAGAATGAGTGGGTGAGGGTATATTATCAGCCGGTCATCCGTTCACTGACCGGGAGCTTATGCGGCATGGAATCGCTGGCCAGATGGGATGACCCGGTAATCGGCTTTCTGCCGCCGCATCGTTTTATCGAAGCATTGGAGCGGGAACGCTGTATTCATAAGCTGGATTCATACATTGTGGAAAAGGTCTGCGAGACTCTTCATGAGCGCATCATGGAAAAGAAACCTGTGGTGCCGGTATCTGTGAATTTTTCCAGACTGGATTTCCTGATGTGCGATATGCTCGCTGTGGTGGAGCAGGCAGTAGAAAAATATGATGTGCCGAGGGATTATATCCATATTGAGATTACGGAAAGCATGCTCGCATCAGATGAAGAGCTGATGCAGCGTGTCATACAGGAGTTCAGGGATGCCGGATATGAAATCTGGATGGATGATTTTGGGAGCGGCTATTCTTCCCTGACGCTTTTAAAGGATTTTCATTTTGATACATTAAAAATGGACATGCGTTTTCTGACCCCGTTTACAGAAAAATCAAAAAATGTCATGTGTTCTGTCGTTACTATGGCAAAAGACATTGGAATAAAAACGCTGGCAGAGGGCGTGGAAACGGCAGAGCAGCTTGAATTTTTAAAGAGCATTGGATGCGGGATGATCCAGGGGTATTATTACGGAAAGCCACAGCCGATTGAAGATACTTATGCGCACGTTGCCGAGCAGTTCATTCCGATCGAATCAAGAAGGTGGCGTCATTTTTACGAGGTGGCAGGTTTCAATGTCAGGCAAACGGATCTGCCGTTAGAGCTGGTGGAGGATGACGGAAAGAATTTTAAAACGCTGTTCATGAACCAGAGTTATCAGAGCCAGTTCCTGCCGCGTGGCGTATATTTGGCACCGGAGGAGCTGGACAAACGGATTTATCAGACGAAATCCCCGCTGGTACGTGTTTTTCGTAAAATTGCAGACCGGCTGGAGCAGACCGGGGAGGAGGAGACCTTTTATTATACGGAGAATGGAAATTATATCCGTTTTAAGGGACAGTGCATTGCAAAGAATGGTGGTCGTTTTCTGATCAAGGGGTCTTTGGTGAATATTTCCATAGGAGCAGAAAGACAGGAAAGTGACAGGCTTGATTCCAAGCTCCGGGAGCTGAATCTGTTATTTGAAGATGTATATTTACTGAATTTAAGTGAGAAAACTGTGATTCCGCTGTTCCGTGAATTTCAGTATGTGAATCAGGAGAACGAAAAGAATACCTTCAGCCTGAAGGAAGGCATGGATATCATAACGAACGAGCAGGTCTTTCCGGCAGAAAAAATCCGCTGTCATGAGTTTTTGGATTATTTTAGTTTAAGGGACAGGATAGACCAAAGCGGCAAAGGATACATTTCAGATGTGTTCCATATGCGGCAGTTCGATGGAAGTTATAAAGCAAGGGAGCTGATTCTGATGCGCATATCCGGAACGGATGGAAATGAGTTTTTGTATTGTATGAAACCGTATATTTTGAAGTTTGTGGAAAAGAGCCGTTGGAAGGAGATGGATGTAGCCAGCCTGTCAGAAGAAACCGAAAAAGTTTATTTGTCAAAGGGGTTTGGGACGTTGTGGAATAATGTTATCTGGAATTCTGAACTCAAGTGTTTCTGGAAAGACAGGAAACGCAGAATCCGGGGCGTTAGTCAGGCGTTTCTGGAGTTCTACGGATTTGAGTCGATTGAGGAAGTGATTGGAAAGACGGATGAAGAGATGCACTGGCTGGTGGATGGGGAACATCAGATGAAAGATGAACTGGATATCCTTAATAAAGGAGAATGTTTCCGGGGCATCATGGCAAGAAGCATTGCAAAGGGTGCAGTACACCGTATCGTGTGCAGTAAAATGCCGGTTTATCACAATGGAGAGATTATTGGCCTGATGGGGTATTTTGAAGATGAGGAGAGAATGGCGAGCAGATTTCAAAATATTTCCCGTATATCCAAAATTGACAAAGTGACGGGGCTGATGAACGTACATGCGTTTTTGGATGCCATGTTGGATTATGCCCTGGAATACAGGGAGCATGGACAGGATTATGGACTTGCCCTGTTCTATAACAGGAATCAGGATAGAATTAGAAAGTCCTACGGGGATGAGTTTTCAGATAAGGTCTTGAAAAAAATTGCAGATGTGATCCGCAGGCTTACTGGACAGACCTGTGTGGTGGCAAGAACAAGGGAGAATGTTTTTGCACTGCTGACGCATATTGTCTCCAAACACGATTTCACAGAGCTTGCAGAAGCTGTCCGCACAAAGGCAAAACGTATCAATGCGATTGACGGAAATCCTGTGACGATCCGGCTGGAATGCTCTGTCAAGTTTCGTTCCGATCAGAATATTATTGATGAAAATATTTATGAATTGGCACTGGAGGAAGTTTTAGAAGATTTTTGATTTGTATAAAAAACGATAGATTCGTTTATGGAGGAGTTTATGTTAGAGCATTCAGAAAAAGAAAGATCTGCATATGTGGAACGGGTGACAGGAGAGACAGATATTAAACTTTCCCTGAAACTGGATGGAAGCGGAAAGGCAGAGGTGGATACCGGAATTGGTTTTTTTGACCATATGTTAAACAGCTTTGCAAGGCATGGGCTGTTTGATTTACAACTTGTGGCGAAGGGGGATTTGGAGGTGGATTCCCACCATACAATCGAGGATACCGGAATTGTACTTGGCGAAGCCATCAAGAAGGCAGTCGGGGATAAAAAGGGCATCAGGCGGTTCGGTAACTTTATTCTGCCCATGGATGAGGCTTTGGTGCTCTGTGCGCTTGACCTTTCCGGCAGACCGTATTTAATGGAGGATTTTACCTTTTCTGTACCCAAAGTTGGAGAATTTGACACAGAGATGGTGCATGAATTCTTTTATGCCATCAGCTACAGTGCCGGGATGAACCTGCATTTTAAGATGCTTTCCGGCGGGAATAACCATCATGTGATCGAGGCGGCATTTAAGGCATTTGCAAAGGCATTGGATGAGGCGGTTTCGTTTGACGAAAGGATTTCGGATGTGCTTTCGACAAAGGGGAGCTTGTAAATCATGCAAAATAAGGGAAGAAAGCAGCAGGGAGGGGGAAAAAGCATTGGGATGGAGCATGAAGAACAGGCGTAGGACTGCTGTATTTCTGCTTACGGCAGGAATATTATGTTCTCTCTGTGTGACACAAAAAGTACCAGAGGCCCTAGGTCTGGAACATCGAAAGGCCGGTGTGGCAAAAACGGCGGGCAGATTATCCGGAACAGTCATGATGGGTGCAGAAGATGATTATCAGTATCTGGATACAACCGTTAAGGTACAGTCCTTCTACCGGGCCAAAATAAGCTGGAAAAAGAAGGATGTGGATAAATATGCGCTTTACCAGGTCTTTGGCGGAGGAGAAAAAATAAAGAAGCTTGCAGTTTTTTCTGGAAAAAAATCAGAGTATGTCCTTCATACAAAGAAGAACCGGGAGTATCAGTTGCAAATCCGTGGGTGGAAGTATAAGAAGGGCACAAAAAAAGTGGTACGCAGTTATTTTGGACAGCCTTATTTCTACAGCGGAGTGCCTCAGGTGGGTTTTGGAGATTATGAATGGGCGGAAGGATATGTTTCCACAAAGAAAATTGTATTGAGATTTTCAGAATACGAAAACGGACTTGCACCGGATGGATACCAGATGTTCCGGAGAGATTACGAAAAAAAGAAGTTCAAAAGGATTGCAGTCATACCCCAAAAGGCTGACTGGAAAAATGGGAGATTTCCGGGGGAGGTATCCTTTACGGATAAAAATGTAAAGGCACATAAAGCTTATGTTTATAAAGTACGTGCATATAAAAAAATATCCGGAAGGACCTGTTATGGACCATTTTCAGAAAAAATATATAAATCTGCAGTGCGCCTTAGCGGTGCATATCACATTTTGGGAGAGCCGGAGGGGGATGCACCGGTTCTCCATGTGACCGGGTATGCCTCAAATGGGGTTTTGGAATTTAATCCCTCATGGTTTTTGGGGAACAATTATATTTCAAAAAAGGACCGGGATTTTTGTTATCAGGTAAATGGAATTAGTGCAGATGGAAAAACGTGGATGACGAAAAAGACCGTAAAAAAAACAAAAAAGATTTCCATTCAGGGGAAAGAGGGCTTTTTCCTGCGGCTGGAAAAAACCAGGTGTGAAAGTGACGAAGATGATGAAGATGACTGGGATGATGCACCGGAGGATCAATTATGCGTAGATGCTTATTATAATGGGATTCCATCGTTTCTGTCGCTTCAGCCTTATGTGGGAACGGGAGGAACGTCACAGAATTCAGAGGCAATACATTGATTGAATAAATTGTAACTATCATTACACCAAGAAGGCTGACCTGTTACCATAAATTTGCATTTTGGGGAAGAAACGTGTATAATGATATACTGTGTTGGCATAAATGCTGCTGTGAGTGTCCGAAGCAGTTGATGGAATGGTGCAGCGGATCTGTTTGGAACGGCTGGCAGCATAGTGAAAAGTCTGGAGGAAGAGGATGAATAAAAAGAAACTGATTCCGTTTATCAATGCGGAAAATGAATCCCCGGCAGGGGTGGTGCGTTTAGCAGAGCGTTATTCTTGTGAAGGGGCGGATGGTTTGTATTTATATAATTTTACCGGTGATGAGACTTCAAGAGAGGAGTTTTTAGCTACGGTCAGGACCATTGAAAAAGAAATTGATGTTCCTTTTTTAGTGGGAATTTATGTAGAGCGTTTTGAAGATGCCAAAAAAGCACTCTATACAGGTGCGGACCGGGTCGTAATAAGAAAAGCACTGCTTCCTGCAGAAAAGGAAATGAAAGAAATTGTTTCGCGCTTTGGAAAAGAGCATCTGGTCATTGAGATTGATATGAAGGCAGATTTTCAGACAGCAGAAGCATTGGACGGGTTTTATGAAATGGGTTTTGGCGCGGCAATGTTAAAGCACATTGATACCACAAAGAGCTTTTCTGAGGTTATCAGTAATACAAAAATAGAGGTGCTTATCAGAGACGGTCTGATTAGGAATGATCTGGCAGAGCTTTTTGGATTTGAAAATGTGCCTGCGGTCTTCACCAACTATTTTGAAGATAAAGATATCTATAAAGCAAAGCGGGCTTTGAAAAAGCAGGGCTTTGATATGGATGTGTTTGAGAGCCTGATAGATTTCAGTGAGTTCAAGCTGTTAGAAAATGGCCTGATTCCTGTTATTGTACAGGATTACCGTACAGATGAAGTCCTGATGATGGCATATATGAATGAGGTTTCATTCCGCAAGACCATTGAAACAGGAAAAATGACTTATTTCAGCAGGAGCAGGCAGTCTCTCTGGGTAAAAGGGGAGACCTCCGGTCATTTTCAATACGTAAAAAGGTTGATGTTAGACTGTGATAATGATACAATATTAGCAAAGGTCAGACAGGTCGGTGCAGCATGCCACACCGGAAATCGCAGCTGCTTTTTCAAGGAGCTTGCAAAGAAGGATTATGTGGCAGCCAATCCTCTTACCGTGCTTATGGAGGATTTCCACCTGATAGAAGAAAGAAAGGAGCATCCAAAGGAGGGCTCTTATACGAATTATCTTTTTGATAAAGGAATTGATAAAATCTTAAAGAAATGCGGGGAAGAAGCTTCAGAGATCATCATAGCGGCAAAAAATCCGGAAAAAGAGGAATTAAAGTATGAAATTGCGGATTTTCTGTATCATATGATGGTACTGATGGCAGAGTGCGGTCTTAGCTGGAATGACATTACAAAAGAGCTTGTGAACCGCAGGAAATAAAAGAAAAACAGGAGGAAACGGTTATGGCATTACTTGCAAAGGCAGTAGAATCAATTGGGGAGTTATCATTTGGTGGAGCGTTTGTGTGGTATCTTGTGAAGTATGTGATCTATGGGGTGGTCGCATTCCTTGGAATCAAGGCAGGAATTGCACTTCGCAAGAATAAGAATGCGAAGGAGGGAAAGTAAGAAATCCTTCACAAAGCAGGAGAATGGTTCTTTGAGGATTCAAAGACAGGAGTGAAGGAGACTTGTTGTTTTTATGGAAATTGAAAAAAAATATTTGGTGAAGGAGCTGCCTGCTGCTCTTTCTTCTTTTGAAAAAAAGGAGTTAGAGCAGGGGTATTTGTGTACGGGTCCCACAGTGCGGATTCGGAAAAGTGATGACGAGTTCATTCTAACATATAAGGCAAGATGGGGGACAGATGAAGTCCGGATGAAAGCCAAGGTCAATCAGGAGATAGAAATGCCCCTTTCTTCTGATGGTTATTATCATCTGCGGGAAAAAACAGATGGACATATGATTACAAAGACAAGATATCTGGTTCCTTTAGAGGATGGTCATACCGGGGAGTTGGATATCTTTCATGGTGTTTTGGAGGGGCTTTATTTCATTGAAGTGGAGTTTAAGGATGAGGAAGATGTAAAGGCGTTTCGTCCGCCGGACTGGTTCGGCGAGGACGTCAGCATGGACATCCGTTATACAAACAGCTTTTTAGCGAAGTGTGATGATTTGTCGGAGTTTGTAGATTAGTACAAATTAGATACAATACAAGGAAAGATGGAGATTTGTGTCTGTGCGCTGTTCGGCACAAATGATTCTATAAAAAAAGCAGTGCAGAAAAGAGGAGATTATGTTTAAGATTTTAAAGAAGGAATATCTTGCCAACAATATCTGGCTGATGGATATTGAGGCACCAAGAGTGGCGAAGTCCTGTGAACCGGGGCAGTTCGTGATTGTGAAAGCAGATGAAAGGGGTGAGAGGATTCCTCTGACAATTTGTGATTATGACAGGGAAAAGGGAACCGTGACCATTGTGTTCCAGACAGTCGGTGTTTCCACACAGGAGCTTCAGAAGTATGAAGTCGGCGATTCCTACATGGATTTTGTGGGACCGCTTGGAAATGCGTCCGAGCTGATAAAAATGCCGCTTGAGGAGTTAAAAAAGGAGAAGATTCTTTTTGTATGCGGTGGTGTAGGTACGGCACCGGTCTATCCACAGGTGAAGTGGATGAAGGAACATGGGATTGGCGTGGATGTCATCATTGGCGCACGTACAAAGGATATCATGATTTTAGAAAATGAAATGCGTGAGGTGGCAGGGAATCTCTATGTGGCAACCGATGACGGTTCTTATGGATTTAAAGGAAATGGATGTGACCAGATCAACGACCTGGTCGGAAATCAGGGAAAGACTTATACGCGCGTGGTGGCGATTGGCCCAATGATCATGATGAAATTTGTTGCAAAGCTTACGAAAGAGCTTAATATTCCTACGATTGTCAGCATGAATCCAATTATGGTGGATGGTACCGGCATGTGCGGGGCGTGCAGGCTGCAGGTGGGAGATGAAGTAAAGTTCGCCTGTGTGGATGGACCGGAGTTTGACGGCCATCTGGTGGATTTTGACCTTGCGATGAAGCGGCTGTCCCTCTACAAGACGCATGAGGGAGA
>CADBMP010000398.1 GCA_902795775.1 uncultured Lachnospiraceae bacterium
CATCAGAGCACCATATCTGCGGACTGTAATAAAGCATTCCCGGGTCGAACCTTGCACCTCCGCTGGAACAGTTCTCCAAAAGAAGCTCTGGAAATTCCATCATCAGACGCTCCTGCAATTCATACACTGAAAGCACATACCGGTGAAAAAGCTCGCCCTGCCTTTCTTTTCCAAGCATGGCACTGGCAAGGTCGGAAAGTGCCCGGTTCATATCCCACTTTACATAAGCAATATTGGCACTGCGCAGGATTTTTGCAACAGCCTCATATACATACTCGACCACTTCTCTCCTGCTCAGATCCAGTACATATTGGTTCCTCATAAGGCAGCCTTTCCTGCCCGGAACCTGAATCGCCCAGTCCGGATGTTCCTTATACAGCTTTGATTCCGGAGAAACCATTTCCGGCTCAAACCAGATTCCGAACTTCATGCCAATTCCATTTACCTCATCCACTAATTTCTTTAAGCCGCCTTGTAATTTTTCTTCGTTGACCTCCCAGTCACCAAGGCTGGAATTATCATCATTTCTTTTTCCAAACCAGCCGTCATCCATCACAAGCATTTCAATTCCTGCTTTTTGGGCTTCCTTTGCTATGGACAGCAGTTTTTCCGAATCAAATTCAAAATAAGTTGCTTCCCAGTTATTGATGAGTACCGGACGCTCTTTGTCCAGATATTCGCTCCGTATCAGGTGGTTCCTGTACAGATCGTGATAATTTCTTGTCATGCCGCCCAATCCTTTATCAGAAAAGACGCAGGCAGCTTCCGGTGCGGTAAAGCTTTCACCAGGCAAAAGTCTCCAGCCGAACTGCTTTGGATGAATTCCCACACTAATTCGCAGCGTGTCGAACTGGTCTTTTTCAATCTGCGCCAGAAAATTTCCGGAATAGATGAAATGGAATCCGTAAACATTTCCCATTTCCTGTGAGGCATTTTTCTGAACCAGCGCAATGAACGGATGCTCCTGCTGGGAGGACTCCCCACGCACGGAGCTGACGCACTGTTTTCCATGCCCAATGCTGCGGTATTCCATCTGACGTTCCTTTGCCCATCCACCATGCAGGGACAGCATCTGATATTCTTCGTCCTCCATGTCAAGGCTCAGGGACATGATTTTATTCAATGTAATCTCTTTTTCCGAGCAATTTGTGACCCTGACGCTCCTTACGACCGCCTCGCAGTCTACAAAGACACTGTAAGAAAGCACAGCCTCCAGCCCCAGTACAGGCTCTTTTAATTTAATGTCAAGGGTCATGCTGGTCCCGGAAGTCCCAAAAGTTGCCGGAAGGCCCGGAAGTCCCGGCTTTTCTGTATGAATGACATACGAATCATAAAAGAACTGTACGGCGTGATGACCTTCAGCGTCTGTAATCCCTATTGCACTTTCCCGAAAATCGCCCACATCATCTCCCGGAAACTCATGCGGAAATGCTTCTAAAAAGCTGCCGCGGTCCCTTCCATTTCCGGACGGCAGGAACGGATAACTGTCCAGGCGCAGGCGGTATGCGATATCGGTATCCCGGATATACGGACCATAATATACATGCCCCAAAAATCCTTCCTCATCCACCACAGCAATGACATAACTGCTGCGTTCTGTATCAATTTTAAAAATCCTGTTCTGTTCGTCAAAATGAATATTCATAATATCCCCCTTTGCTGAAACGTCATCCCCTGATTATTTCGGATAAAGTCTTGTACATGTGTTCCGGTTCCACCGGTTTCGCCAGATGCGCATTCATGCCCGCCTGCAGGGAATTCTGGACATCCTCATCAAATGCATTCGCTGTCATGGCGATAATCGGAATTGTCCCACTGTCAGGACGCCCAAGCGCACGAAGCTCTCTCGTTGCTTCCAGTCCGTCCATCACAGGCATACGCACATCCATCAGAATGGCATCAAAATAATTCTCCGGATGGCTTTCAAAGACCTCCACCGCCATCTGTCCGTTCTCTGCCACCTCAGCTTCCATGCCGCCCATTGCCAAAAGCTCGCGCATAATGATTGCATTGACCTCAACATCCTCTGCCACTAAAATCCTGCGGCCGCGCAGATCCACTCCGTTCTTTTCTCCATCCGTCTTTCCCTGTTTCCTGAGCATTGCCTGTTTGAACTCATGCAGCACGCCGTTTGCAAAAATTGGTTTTGAGATGAACGCATCTACACCAGCCTCTTTCGCTTCTTCCTCAACCTCTGTCCAGTTGTAAGAAGTCAGGATGATTACCGTTTGTTCTGCACTAAGTACCTTTCTGATTTCCCTTGTTACTGCAACGCCATCCTGTTCCGGCATCTTTAAATCCACCAGAATCAGATTATATTCCTCTCTCCTTCCATGCGCCAGTCTTATAAGCTCCAGTGCTTCCTGTCCGGAACGGCATGTTTCCGAAGCCACGCCGACTTCCTCTAACATGATCTGCGCATGTCTTAAATCCACCGGATTATCATCTATAATCAAAATGTGCATGTCATGCGGCTGGATATTGAATTCCTTGATCATATCCTTTTTATCCACATTCTGCAAAGGAATTTCCACCGTAAACGTGGTACCCACACCCTTTGTGGAATCCACACGTATGGTTCCGTTCATAAGTTCCACAATATTCTGCGTAATCGCAAGCCCGAGCCCGGAACCACCATACTTACTTGTAGTGGTAGCATCCTCCTGACTGAACGCCTCAAAAATCTTCGGCAGATACTCTTTATCCATGCCGATTCCTGTATCCTGAAGGCTGAACCGGATCGTTGACTGGTTCTCATAAGAAGCAATCTTTTCAATCCCCATAAAAATGGTTCCGCCGGGATTTGTGAATTTCACAGAATTTCCAAGGATATTGATCATGACCTGTTTTAACTTTGTATCATCACCAATATAATATTCATCTAACTCCCCACGTACCAGACACTTGAAATTCAAGCCTTTGTCCCTGCACTGTCCGTCTACAATGGTACGGATCTGGTCTAAGAAATTACTGAACAGGAATTCCTCGCGCTTGATGACCATACGCCCGCTCTCAATCCGGCTCATATCCAGAATGTCATTGATGAGGGACAGTAAATACCTTGCACTCCCGCCAATTTTTTCCAGATATCCTCTCGCAGAATCCGTCAGTGTCTCATCCTTTAACGCAATATTATCCAGACCAATGATGGCATTCATCGGGGTACGTATCTCATGGCTCATGCGGGACAAAAATGCCGTTTTTGCAATACTTGCCTGCTTTGCTTCCTCCAATGCTAACTTTAACTGCGCATTGATTTCCAACTGCTCCCTCTGAACCTCTGTTGTATCACTTTTTAAAAGAATATAAAAATCCGCATTCGGGTCTGTCTTATAAAAATCGAACCGTTTATAATACGTCCGCCCGTCAATGTCCACAGCAATATTTGTCACATACGGATTTCTTTTTTCTACCTCACGTTTCACGCTGTCCGGCTGCAGTGCGGCAGTCTGTTTTTCCCGTTCTTCCTCAGAACCATGCAGGACAGGAATCACCTGCGAAGTCAGGTAATCCGCATACGTTCCCTCCCGTTCCTTCGGGAAAATGCCTCCCCGTTCTATGAGTGAACCATCCCCAATGACTACGCGGTACTTTCCGTCTGCCAGATACGTCACCATATCGAACTGGCGCACCAGGATCCGGTTCAAAAGCATTTCCTTTGTCCTGTCCTCATTGCTTTCCTCCTCAGAAATAAAAGCAATCACATCCCCGGACATCGGATGCTTCGTAAGTCTTACCGTAATACGCACGAAACAGTGCCTGCCATCCTCTCTTTCTGAAAAGAAACTGTACGACTCACGCATTTTTCCATTCTGCTCATTTAAAAGCAACATTTCCCTGTTAAAACGGGACAAGAACTCCTCCCGCTCCGTTTCAATTAAATAATGACCGCTCCTGCGCCGTAATACCTCTGAATATGGGAGCATCAGGGAATCGGTGGAATACAGGTCAGCCCCCTGCATATCCTCAATAACATCCTCCGTCAGATTCACACGGAACGTTCCCAACGTATGCTCACTGATGCGGGTAAAGCTGTCGCCCATGCTCCGGTAGGCATTCCTGGCGCGCTCCTCATATTCCTTCACAATCGTCACATTAAAATATGTGCAGTAAATATACTGCTCCCCAAAATCCTCCATAAAAGAAAAATGCACCCTGCACCAGATTTTTTTCTGCTTTGCAGTATATTTCCGGATGGTCAGCACATCCGTTCCATCTTCGCTTACATGATTCTTCAGTATTTTATGCACCAGAATCCGATCGTCCGGAAAGGTCGATAAAATAAAACCATCCCCACTCAGATAATTCATGGATTCCTCTTTGGTACACTCCATCATCTCCGAAAGACTATCCGTAACATATACGGTCTCCAGCATTCCGTCTTCCTTTCTCCGGAACAAAAGGGAAGGAGTGTTTATGCACTGAAGATTTTTAATGAAACGTTCCTTTTCCTTCCCCATTTCTTCCTCTGATGAAAATGTCTCATTATTCTGCATCTGACTCCTCCTATGCGTAAACCCAAAATCCTACGTCCGCCTGTTCAGCTCAGGATGTGCTTCATAAAATGCCGCCTTATCTTTATACATCCTTTCATCTGCCTCATTTTTCACAGCCTCAAAATCTTCGTCCCCATCCGGCCGGAATACATATCCCAAAGATGCGCTCCGTCCCTTGACCTGCAAAAGTGCCTTCACATTTTCAATCAGCTTTACAAGCTCATCTTCCGACTTCCAGGTCCCGAATGCAGAAAACTCATCTCCGCCCAGACGATATACATTGTTCTTTCCAAACACCATAATCAGCACATCTGCCACATCACAAATCATATGGTCGCCTTCTTCATGCCCCCATGTATCATTTGCCGTCTTCAGACCATTGATGTCGCACATCACAAAACCATACGAAGCTTTCTTATCCAGCCCTTTTTCAATAAATTCCTGCTGTGCGCGTCGGTTTCTTGCTCCCGTCATCTGGTCATAATAACTGTAATTGATAAGCTCCTTCTGGTCATCGCGCTGCCTTAATACCTCAGTCACAAAGTATGCCAAAAGACGCATGCTTTCCGACATATCTTTAAGCATTTCCTCCGGCGGGTCATCCACCCCAAAGAAACCAATGCACTTTCCCTTGATTTCCAGAGGACTGACCACCAAAGTCTCTGCATTCCTTGCTTTCATATAACTGCAGATGCCTGCCCCGGAAATATTATTATAGGCTTCCCTGTCATCAATCACCACGCATTTTGTTTCCTCAAATTCCCGATACCAATATTCAATCCCGCCCTCAAAAGGAACCCTTTGGTTTTTCCCCTTGACAGACTCCACACCATTTCTGCACCATTCATAGGTATTGTTATAGGTGCCGTCCCACTGGTCTTCAAAAATATATGCCCTTGCCGCCTTCATTTCATTTCCCGTATATTCAAGCATCTGGTTCAGAATTTCCTCCGGTGAATCCCCGGACATGGAATACTGCAGAAGATTATTGATAAAACGGTCACGTTTATTCAGACGCTGTTCTGCACTGATCCAGCGCATAATCTGCTGGAACATCATGACGATAAACACCAAAAGTCCGATCCGCAGAAAATTTCCGGATTTCATGCCTGCTTTTTTCCATAAATTATAAAGTGCCAGATCCGTAAGGCCCCCAATGCCAAGTGCTGCCGCACCATAATAGAAAAAACCGATATTGTCATCTATATCCTTCACTTTGCAATAACAGTAATTCTGATACAGCATATACCCGATCACAATAAAGCCAAAAATAAACGTTATATGCGAAATCATGGTCAGACGGTGCATATCGATCCCAAATGCAAAATGGATGCCGACGGTTCCCAAAAATCCCACAGAAGAACTGACAAATATAATCTTGTTGTAAATTCTTTTTTTCTTCTTTGTCAGCGAATTGATAAAAAGCATCAACGGATACGGCACAAATAATAAAAGCAGATAATCCAGCGCCCGAAGGAATGCCGTTGCCCCGGTCAGCATCTGTGGAAGCCTGGTTTCTAAAAGTGTCCAGCTCCCCAAAAGCACGACCACAATTCCCAGTGCATTCAGGTTATATTCCATCCTTCTTCCCACAATGCCAAAGCGTACTGTAAACACCACAAATCCAAAAAATATAATCAATAACGAAAGGATTGCTGCAAGTCCGTTCTTCCCCACATATCTGTGGTTATAGACCTGATGGTCACAAATCATGACACTTTCAAAACCGCTGCTCTTTTCCCCCGGAAAAGCATTAATTGCCCGAATTTCCACTATTTTTCCTGCCATCTTCCTGGAAAGGAGGATGTTGTGAAACACATCCCCATATCCCATTCCGGTCAGATTTTCTTCCATTTGAAAATGATATGGCTCATTTTCTCCTATTTTGAGCGAGAAATACACATTATGACTGTCAAAATTCAATGCTTCGCCGTCCCTGATATCCTTTGGCAGCTGTTTTCTAAGAACGACCTCTCCTCCGTCCTCAGGAGACGGAATCCTGCCTATATTGGCAAGTTTTTCTCCATTTTCCAACTCCCAGTTGACTCCAAAATTGATAAAATGCGTGTCCTGTGTTCCCTGGACCAGCTCACTGACGCCGGTTGACACCATTATATAGCATAACGAAAAAACAAAAGTCAATATATATATGGCGTGCAGCAAATGTATCGTTTTTAAATGTTCCTTCACTGCTCCCTTTCCTCCATGCCTGATCCGGTTTTCCAAAAAGACCATTCCCTCTGACCCGGATGCTTTCCGTCACTAAATGAAAAATGATATATATCCCTGCGGCTTTTTCAGCCTAATGTCGAAATCAATTCTTGCGCCTTCTTTGCAGCCTCCCGCATATTAAAATCGCCAATCAGGGACTTTATTTCTTTTAAACGCTCCGCAATGGAGGCATCCGAAATGGCAGATCCCAGAAGCTCATCTGTAATCTTCTCTGCTTCCACTGCCTCAAAAGTCTCCAGAGCCTTTAAAATAGCAGCAAGCTTTTCCTTCACTACACCATTGCCAGACTGTGCTCCTGAAACTCCCCCTGCTGCCGGTGCTTCCCCTGACAATGCCGCAAGGATACCCTGTGTCCGTTCTGTATAAAGTGCGAACAGTTTTTCATGTTCCTCATCAATTTTTGTAATATTTCCTTCCTTTGCTGCAAATTCCTGTTCCTTTGCAAGCTCAGACACATCCCTTACGCCCATTGTTTTAGAACTGCTCTTTAATCCATGCACCTGGATTTCGTAATTCTCAAAATCCTTGTTTTCGTAATAACCCTTTATTTCCGCAATCTTTTTTTCTGCCTCCTCCGCATATTTCTGAATGATCCTTAAATAGATTTTTTCGTTGTTTCTGCAATACTGCAGACCCTCTTTCACATCTACCCCTGCTGCCTCTAATGCTGCAATTTTTTCATCTGCCATAACCCAAATACCACCTTTCTTATTTTTCCTGATAAATTTTTAATATATTTTTCTGATAAATTTTTTTATATTAAATCTTTTCTGAAATATTTTTTCTGCTTATTTTTCCCTCATTTCATAATCCACATCTTCTTCTATCATCTGAATCATGACCTCTGCAAACTGTGGATCGAACTGGGTTCCTTTTCCCTTTTCTAACTCCCCGCGCACATACTCCTGCGAAAGTACATCCCTGTAGCTGCGCTTGGAGGTCATGGCATCATACGCATCTGCCACTGCCACAATCCTTGCAGCCTCTGGAATTTCCATTCCCGAAAGTCTGTCCGGATATCCTGTTCCATCAAAATGCTCATGATGCCATCTGGCACCTGTGACCAGTTTTGGAAGCTCTGTAATATTTTTTAAAATTCTCGCTCCCATGACAGGATGATTCTTTATCATATTATATTCATCATCCGAAAGTCTGGAAGGCTTATTGATAATGGCATCCGGCACCCCAATCTTTCCCACATCGTGTAAAAGCCCGGTCATGTATATTTCTTTCTGCTCCTCGCCAGAACGCCCCAATCTTTTGGCAATTTCCCTTGAATACTGTGCCACGCGGATGGAATGCCCGCTCGTGTAAGTATCCTTTTCATCAATGGAGCTTGAGAGACTCTGTACGATCTGCATGGAAAGCCTTTCATTTTTTTCATACTGCTGTTTCAATGCCACTGTCTTTTTTCCACTTCTATCGAAAGATCTCTCTGCAGACGTATCAACTCTATGGTATGCCTGACACGTACCAAAAGTACGGCAGGAATGAACGGTTTTTTGATAAAATCCATTGCCCCCGCCTCTAAGCCCCTTGTTTCTGTATCTGCATCCTCATCAGCTGTCAAAAAAATCACCGGGATCTGCTTTGCATTTTTTATCTGATGGATTCCTGCCAGCGTTTCAAACCCGTTCATACCGGGCATATGTACATCCAGCAGAATCAGATCCGGCGTATTATGCTCCAAAAAGCCTAAAAGTTCTTCCCCTGAGCGAAACGCACTCACCCTGTATCCTTCTTCTGTCAGGGTATAACTGATTGTCCCCAGATTCGCTGTCGTATCATCCACTACTGCAATCCAATCGTCCATACATCTTTACACCTTTCCCCTGCCACAAGTATCTTCTTCAATATCCACAACCGAAGCAGGCTGCCATTTCCGGATATCCTTCTTCTCTTTCTGTTTACGAAAATAAAAACACTACTCTATATCATACCATTTTTTTCTGAAATTGCCAACTCTCTATTTCTTTTCTGAAAAAAATAAGTTATACTTAGGTTATCATTATGCTGCTGTGTCAAAACAGCATCATCAGCCTGTTTACGAAATCAGGGGCAGCTTTTTGTTACATGCATGTATGATCTGTAACAGCTCTTTTCCTGCCCGCATGAAAATATACATATCACAAAGGAGGGATTCTATGCCAAATCCATATTTACCGAACTGGGAGTATATTCCTGACGGAGAACCCAGGGTATTCGGGGATCGTATCTACGTATATGGTTCTCACGACAAGCCTGCATCTGACAGTTTCTGTGACCACCGATTAAAGGTCTGGAGCGCACCCGTTTCCAATCCGAATCACTGGACTTGTCATGGCTCCATTTTTCAGACAAGGGACAACAGGGACCACAAAGCAGATGTGGACTGGTCTGACAGGGAGCTTTTTGCACCGGATGTGGTGGAAAAGGACGGAAAATATTATCTTTATGCCTATATCGTGGACCAGCCCGGCTGCGTGGCTGTTTCCGATACGCCGGAAGGTCCCTTTAAGCTGCTTTCCAGATACAAATACAGTGTAGATGAAAAGCTCTGCGACCGGGGCGCTTTCATTGATCCGGGCGTGTTAGTGGATACCGATGGAAAGGTCTATGTCTACTGTGGCTTTACACGCTCTTACATGGCACAGATCAATGAAACGAATATGTACGAAATCATTGATGACACGTTTACGGAACACATTATTCCAAAGAAACCGGAGGAAGACCCCACCGGATTTTATGAGGCATGCTCGCCAAGAAAGGTCGGGGACACCTATTACCTGATCTATTCCCCAAATACCTGCTCCAGGCTTGCATATGCCACCTCGGACAGTCCGTTCGGACCGTTCACGTACCGCGGGTACATCATCGACAATGCCATTGACTATCCGGGCGGGAACAATCATGGCTCCATCTGCGAAATCAACGGGCAATGGTACATTTTTTACCACAGAATGACAAATGGCACCATTATGTCCAGACGTGGCTGCGTGGAAAAAATTGAAATTCTGCCGGACGGCACCATTCCTCCTGTGGAAATGACCTCGTTAGGTTTTGAAGATTCCCTGAACCCATATGAAATCCAGCCCGCAGAAATTGCCTGTTATCTAAAGGGCGACTGCCTGATTACGGAAATTGATGTATTTACCAGAATCATTACACAGATTACAGATGGCTGCGTCATTGGCTACAAATATTTTGATTTTGGGGAAGATTTCGGCAGCAAGACCATGAAATTCATTGCGAAGATCCGGGGCACCGGCTGTAACGCTGCGCTTGAAATCCGCATTGATGATCCAAAAAAAGGAGAGCTCATAGGCACCTGCAGCATTAAATCCAGCAAGCAGATTGTATCTGCCATTGTAAAAAATGTCACTGGAAGGCACGCTGTCTTCTTTACCGCAAAGGAAACCGTCAGCGGATATTTCATGGGCATGTTCAAGGAGCGGCATTTGTTTGATTTGGAAAGCTTTGTTTTTGTAAAATGACAACCTACAGGAGACCCGCTTTCATTTCTGGCGGGGCCGGAAAACCGGCACATGTTTTCTTATATGAGTGCTTCAAAAAGGCAGGTGGAAATTTTCCGCCTGCCTTTTTGACTTTATTTCAGCCCCTCTTTATTTCAGCCCTTCTTTCTTTTTACACATGCCTTTTTTCTTTATTCCAGTCCTTTTTTAATATCTCTAATCACTCTCCTGTAGTTTTCCATCATAGCACCATGTTTTTCCCGAAGAACCTCCATTTTTCCTGCCTTTGCCGCCATCTCTAATTCCAGTGCCTTCTCTCCAAGTCCGGTAAGCCCAATGGTCTTTGAAGTGCTTTTGAGCGCATGAACCAGAATCGCATAATTATCCATATCCCCCGACTGATACGCCGTTTCCATTTCATCTTCTTTCGTATCTGTAATATAATCACACAAAAGTTCTTTATACAGCTCCCAGTCCCTCATACAGAAAATCATTCCTGCAGCCATATCCATTTCCGGACATGCTTTCCCGACGGCTGCCTGCTCCTGCTCCGGGTCTTTGGAAACTTCGTCCTTTTTCAAGAACCTGGAATCCTCCGCATTTGTTCCACTGTCCTGAAATTCCAAAACTCCCGGTTCCTCATCTGCCGAAAAATCCCGGATTCTCGTTTCTGCCGGAGCTTCCGGAGAAAAAACAACTGCCCTCGTTACCGTTTTCGCACCCTTCGTCTTTTCTGCCTTTGAAGCATCCATTTTTCTCTGGATCAGTTCATCCGGCAGATGTTTCCTAAGCACCAGATCCAGATTCTGCGGCTCAATCGGCTTTGCAAGAAAACCATTGAACCCGGCAGAAACATACTTTTCTTCCACACCGCTTAATGCATTCGCTGTCAGGGCAATGATCTCAAAATCTTTTCCGCCTGCCAAAAGCCGCATTTTCTGCATCGTCTCCACACCATCCATGACCGGCATCATGTGATCCATGAAAATAATGTCATACCGTTTCTGCTGCGCCATAAGGATTCCTTCCAATCCGCTCGATGCACAGTCCGGATTGATTCCATAAGGCTTTAATGCCCCCCTTGCCACCTTCAGGTTCATCCCGTTATCATCCACGACCAGGATTTTTGCCTGCGGAGCAGAAAATTCCACTTCAAATGCCTTGACCGCCGTATTCTGGAGCATGTTTCCCAGATTTCCCACGCCGGTCCAGCTCTCCACTGAAGTAATGATATCAAATGCAAAGGTACTTCCTTTTCCATATTCACTGGTCACAAAAAGCTCCCCATCCATCATATGGATCAGCCGCTGGCAGATGGCAAGCCCCAGACCGGTTCCCTCAATGGAACGGTTTCGTTTTGTGTCCACCTGTGTAAAGCTGTCAAATATATTCTGAATATCCTCCTGTTTGATTCCAATACCGGTATCTGTCACTTTCACCTTCAGCCTGCAGGAAGACATGGAAATCTTTTCAAAATCCATGGAAAGGGTGATGGTTCCCTCCTGTGTAAATTTGACTGCATTATTTAAAAGATTGATTAAAATCTGCTTGACACGCACTTCATCACCGAACACAGCATCCGGCAGGTCCTTAGAAACCTCTAAGTTCAATGCCACATCTTTATTCTGCAGGCGAATTTTTATCATGGTCACAACGTCATTGATAAGGGAAGCCATGCTGTATGATTCTTCAATGATCTCCATTTTTCCGGATTCAATTTTTGAAAAATCCAAAATGTCATTGATGATGGCAAGCAGGGATTTTGATGCAGATTTAATCATGGCTGCATTTTCCTTTGCCGCTTCATCCTCCGTATCACGCAGGATGAACTCTGCCATTCCGTTGATGGCATTCATTGGGGTACGGATTTCATGCGACATATTTGCAAGGAAATTGCTCTTTGCCTTATCCGCATTTTCTGCCCGCTCCACCGCCTCAATATACTCTGTCATATCCACAAAGAGAATATTTAATCCCTTGATTTCCTCTGTCTCATCTGCATAAAAGCTAAGCTCCACCCGGAAATTCTTTTCTTCCCCTTCCATGACCGTATCCATCAGATAA
>CADBMP010000399.1 GCA_902795775.1 uncultured Lachnospiraceae bacterium
GGAACTGGTACATTGGTTATTTCTACTTGTCTTAAATTGGTTAATTTAACCCGTCTGATAATGGTTATTTCTACCCGACTTTAACACCGCTCCCCGCCGCCATAAAATCCATCCAAAATCTCCAGGATCCCCCTCAGCAATTCCAGCACATCCTCATCCAGTTCCTCCGGCTTCTCCACTTCACATAAATGCCTGTCAATGGTCTTCATCGCCTCTTTTATGGCATCAAAGGTCTTCACATTTCCCGATACCGATATGGAATTGTTCATGCAGATGCTGATAAAATAATCTGCTTTGGAAAGTCCGCTGAGCGCGATCCTCTGGTCGATCAGCTTCTTCTCCTGCTCTGATACACGGAAGTTCATGATCACATTCCGCTTCCGTGCCTTCTCGTCTTTTTTCTTCGGTCGGACTCCAGAGACCAGATTGCTCCGTTTATAAATTTTACTCATCTGCATCCCCCTTCTCTTTGTTCCTGAAATCATCTGCCACTATTTCCTGCAGATCCATCCCGTATTTCATTGTTTACCATCTAATCTGTTAAATTTTCCGCCCAACCCTCCCTCTTTCTCCACGTTATCTTCTGAAAGTGAAAACGGATTTCCTGCATCCAGTCCCCTCTCCCCGTTCAGCTTCTCCGCAAGCATCTTCTGCTTGGACGGATAAAGGTGTGCGTAGTTGAAAGTCACCGAAATTGATTCATGGCCCATTCTGTCAGCTATTTCTATCGGAGAAAACCCCAGTTCGATAAGGTGTGCCACATGGCTGTGGCGGACATCGTGGATGCGGATCCGCTTCACTCCCGCCTGCTTCGCTCCCCGGTCCATCTCATGGTGCAGGTAGCTCTTGGAAAACGGGAACAGCCTCGTATGTTCCCCACATCCGTACAGCATCCCGAAATAATCCTCCATCTCCCGGCACAGGAACTCCGGCAGGTCGATCGTCCGGTTGCTCTTTTCCGTCTTGGGACTGGTGATATGATCCTCTCCCTGCAGATGCTGAAAAGATTTGTTGATCGTAAGTTTCCTCTCCGGAATGTTGAAATCCCCTTTTTCAAGGGCGAGCAGCTCACCCTCGCGGATTCCTGTCCAGTACAGTATTTCAAACGCATAATAGGAAACAGGCTTTTCCTTCATCACTTTCGCAAATTTCAGGTACTCCTCCTTTGTCCAGAACAGCATTTCCCTTGACCTCGCCTTTCCCATCTTGCCGGCTTTCTTCGCCGGATTTACCGAAAGGTCATAATACCGCTCTGCATGGTTGAATATCGCATTCAACTGATTCTGTACCGTCCGCAGATAGGTCTGCGAATATGCCCTGTCCTGTTCATCCCTCATGCTGAGAAGTTCATTCTGCCACTGTATGATGTCCGTCACGCTGATTTCCGAAAGGCTCTTCTTCTCAAAATAAGGAAGTATCTTTGTCTCAATAATGTGCTTTTTCGTGAGATAAGTATTGAGTTTGATCCTCGGCTTGATATCCTCCATATAAATTTCCACAAACTTCGGAAATCCCATCGTCACATCCTTCGACTTCTTTAGCAGAAACTCCCTTTCATACTCCAAAGCCTCCCTCTTGGTCGGAAAACCTCTTTTGGTGTGTATCTGCTTTTCTCCCTTCCAATCCTTGTAACGGATATACACCATCCATGTTCCCCGCTTTTTGTCTTTGCTCGCTGACATTTTTAGCCCTCCAATCTTTTTTTTGAATGCACCTGATGCTCCCCCGGTTGTCCCATGTTAAGAAGATATCCTCTTCCCACTGTCGCTAACCGGTTCAGCACCAGATGACATTTGCCGGCATAAACAGACTTCTTATTCGTCTGTCTTGCCGTAACAATTCTCTTCATAGAATTTACGGTTTGCTTTCCCTGACAATACAATCAGGTTTGGATTCATCGCCAGCATCTTCTCATTAAGCTGTTTAATGATCTTATATGCCTGCGACTTGGAAACACCCCAGTCCTCAGAAATCTCTGTCGCATCTACAAACATACGCTTTTTGTTCGACATAGCACTCACCCCCATTCTCCTCTCCGATCTGTATACAAGAAACCCTGTTTTTTCATGTCCTTAAACCGATACCCACTTTTTCGTGTAGATAGTACAAGTTTTCTTGTATTAACTAATATAATACATATTTTCTTGCTTGTCAACAGAAAATACAAACTATTTTGTATTTTTACATTGATTTTTGTATCAAAACGTAGTAGAATACTCTCATAGCAAGCAAAAATCGGGCGATAATGCAGATATAAGCAACATCACCATAGTTATAGAAAGGACTAACCGCCATGAAAATAGGTGAATATTTAAAAATCGGAGAAAAAATCAGAGCAGTACGCATAAAGACAGGTCTTTCCCAGAAGGAAATGGCAAAACGTCTCGGACTTGGAACTTCCGCATACTCCAACTATGAAAATTCTTACAGTGAACCCTCCGTAGAGATTATGGAGAATTTCTGTAAAGAAGCCGGAATCACACTCCCCGAACTGCTGGAACTTAACATTTCCACAGAAGAACGCAGAAGTATCCATACCTTCTCTGATTTTTTACAAGATATCTTGGATTTAAGAAATATCGGTCTGCCGCTTTCCGTAACTTTCCGCTCTGAAGATGGGGAACTGTTCGGAGATTTTTCCTTTCGGAATCCCCAGATGGCAACACTTGCCACCTCACTTCAGAAAGACCTTGAAATGTTACAGACCGGCAGGCTTAGTGAAGAAGAATTTGAAACAAGGACGGATAATCTGTTGAAGATGTTTCACATCCCTGTCAGCGACTATGTTGAATGACCGCAAGCAGAATGTCCCATATCCCGGAACAGAAAAATACCACAGCCAAAAATACGGTTGTGGTATTCAATCTGATTCTGATATTTTGTTGTGATTATTAAGATGATTGAAACTGTCCGGTACTAAACGGTACTAAAAATTTCAAGCATTTTGCAAGCACAACACTTGGAAAATTCCTATTTTACGGGCTTTCTAAGGTGTTTCCTTCTATTCCATCTCCCTAACTATTAACATATTTGTTAATCTTTTAGGCGTATTTTCTGCTTTTTCATACATTTATTCCACATATTTTCCATATTATAAAGTGCACCCCTTTGTCAAGACAAATTTTTTTTATTTTTAAGTTGGATTCCATGTGGAATAAACTCCAACTTTTTCTCCCCTTA
>CADBMP010000400.1 GCA_902795775.1 uncultured Lachnospiraceae bacterium
AAGCCCTCCCGTCAACATAACTATTGTTGATGGAAGGGCTGTATTTTTATACCCATATTCTGTCCATGTTTTGGGGACATAAATGGCTCATGCGAAACATGAAACTATTATACTGCGAATTACTGCCTGATTTTAATATGCGCTTCCCTAAGCTGCATTTCTGTTACTTCGCCCGGCGCACCGCACATTAAATCCTGAGCATTTCCATTCATCGGGAATGGAATGATCTCACGTATATTTTCTTCCTCACGAAGCAGCATGATCATACGGTCCACGCCCGGTGCCATGCCCGCATGAGGCGGTGCTCCAAACTGGAATGCATTATAAAGTGCACCAAATTTCTGTTTCAAATCCTCCTCGGTATATCCGGCAATCTCAAATGCCTTCACCATGATATCCAGGTCATGATTACGGACTGCCCCGGAAGAAAGCTCGATTCCATTGCAGACAATATCATACTGGTATGCCAGAATCTCATCCGGCTTCTTTTCCTGCAAAGCCTCTAAGCCACCCTGCGGCATAGAGAACGGATTATGTGTAAAAATGTACTTCTTTTCTTCTTTGTCATACTCATACATTGGAAAATCGTTAATATAACAAAAACGAAACGCATTCTTTTCCAAAAGCTCTAACTTTTCTCCAAGCTCTGTACGGATCTGGCCGGCATAAAGAGCCGCAAGCTCCTCCCTGTCCGCAATAAAGAAGATGGTATCTCCGGCTTCTAACCCCGCAAGCTCCTTCATTTCTGTCTTCATTTCATCCGGAATGAATTTATCAATTGGTCCCTTATACGTCAAATCCTCTTTGACTTCCAGATAACCAAGTCCGCCCATGCCGATTCCCTGTGCAAATTTTAAAAGCTTTTCATGCTGTCCTTTGGAAAGCTTTGCATGGACATTGATGGCACGAACCGTCTTCCCATGAAACGGCTTGAACGTACAACGCTGGAAAAAATCTGTCACATCTATGATACGGAGCGGATTTCTAAGGTCCGGCTTGTCCGTACCAAATTCTAACATTGCCTGTTTAAAGCTGATGACCGGATATGGTGCTTGTGTCACCTGAAATCCTTCCGGTGCAAATTTTGCGAACGTCTCCGTCAGGACCTCTTCTCCCACCCGGAACACATCCTCCTGCGTGGCAAAGCTCATCTCAAAATCCAGCTGGTAAAATTCTCCCGGAGAACGGTCTGCCCTTGCGTCCTCATCCCTGAAACATGGAGCAATCTGGAAATATTTATCAAATCCGGAAACCATCAGAAGCTGTTTATACTGCTGTGGTGCCTGTGGAAGTGCATAAAATTTTCCTTTAAACTTACGGGACGGTACAATGTAATCCCTAGCCCCTTCCGGGGAAGATGCACAAAGAATTGGTGTCTGGATTTCTAAGAAACCCATATCCGTCATTTTCTCACGCAGGAAACTAATAACCCTGGAACGGAAAATCATGTTGTCACGCACCTTCCAGTTCCTTAAATCCAGATAACGGTATTTTAAGCGCACATCCTCTCTGGTTTCCTTTGACATGATCACCTCAAACGGAAGCTGCCTGTAAACACGTCCTAAAATATCCACCTGATGTGCCTCTAACTCAATGGTTCCCGTTGGGATTTTCGGGTTATACGTTTCCTCATCACGCTTTTCCAACACCCCTTCCACACTGATACATTCTTCTCTCGTAATCCCGTCCAAAAGCGAAGTATCACGCATCACGACCTGCATCACGCCGTACATATCACGAAGGTCAATAAAAGAAACGCCTCCATGGTCACGAATATTCTCCACCCATCCGGCAATGCGGAGATTCTTCCCAATATCCGCCTCCGTAATCTGGTCCAACGTCCGCTCACGATACTTGTTTTCTATGCTTATCCTGCCACTCATGTCATACTCTCCTATCTTTAAATTCCTAAAACAAACTCACTGTCTTATAAATCAGCGTGTTCATGCAACAACAAATTTCATTATAACAGAGCCTGTACAGTTTCGCAAGTCTTTCGTAAAATCGGATTTTTCCATGTTTCTGCAGGCAGAAAAGATGTCCCCAAAAATGAAGACATCTTTTTCTCAAAATACTCCTGTGCTTTTCCAAACGATATATTAGAATACTGCACTACTTCACTTTTTTGTGTTTTACAGCAGAATATTTACCATACACCTTTTTTCCGGCACCATCAACTGTATAAGCACAAACTTTCACATAATACGTCTTTTTCTGCAGCTTTTTCACTGTGGCGGAAGTCTTTCCTTCCACCATGACCGTCTTCGTCTTTTTAAACGCTTTTCCGGTGGAAAGCAGGATTTTGTAACCATCTGCATTTTTTACCTTTTTCCACGAAACCACAAGCTTTTTTCCGCCCTTTGCTTCTAATTTGGAAAGAACCGGTTTTCCCGGCGCGCTGCTCCCGCTTCTTGCAAAGTAAGTCAAATCCCCCTCGGACGAATGAAACGTCAGAACACGCTTTCCATCCTTCTCACCAAGCTCATAGGCCGCAGTCTTTATCCCTTCATCATCGCTTTCGACCAGATAAACGCCTGCTTCCTTCCCGTCGTTCTTGTCCGTATCATAAATATAAAAAGGATATTCACTGACCTGTTCATATTTTCCGCTTCCCGTCATATCCAAAAAACTTTTTCCTGTTCCGGATTTGGAAAGGTCAATATAAAGCTCTGCCTTTTCATATCCCGGTACATTACGGAATGCAGTCACATCCATGTCCCAGATACCGGCAATGGCCTCTCTCTGCTTAACACTTTCCTCACCGCTCATGGCACTTACATTTTCAATGACAAAAAGCGCAATTACCTTCTGCAGCATAATTTCTGCCGGGTCTTCCATTGCATCTGTCGATAGTCCGGCTGCCAGCCAGTTCTTGTACTTTCCGTCTGTCAGCTTCAGGATATTTTCCTCGGTATCCCCGTAACGGAACTCCAGATGATATGTGCTTTCAGGCGTATCCGGGCACATATAAAGATAATTGAACTCCCCGCTGTCCTCATCCATGCTTTTGTAGAGATGCCCCTCCATATTCATCACTTCACCGCCCGCTGATGTCCCGGACGCTGTGACATCCTTTACAAAGGTATAAGTATGCTTCACTGTTGTTCCGTCCTGCTTTGTGAATGTCACCTCCGTACCATCTGCACCGCCAAACGAAATCTTCGTCACATTTTCGGTAAATCCACAAAAGAAATCCTCTACTGCATCTTCTCCATACGTAGCAGCTCCAATCGCTTTTTTCATCATCGCCACGCAGTCATCCGCCATAGACTCTCCCACAACGGCTGCAGAATAATCATGCCAGTAATGGTCATATTTTGCATCAAATGTGGCTCCTTCAAACAACGGCCGGTATTCCCCGATCACCTTTTTCAGAAAATCCTTTCCTGTCTCTGTTTCCTGTGCGACCGTTTCCTCTGCTCGGACCTGTGACGTCTCCACGCCTGATGTAAGCAATGCCGATGCCAGCAGTAATGCCGCCGTTTTTCCAATCAGTGTCCTTTTCCATTTTCCTGCTGCTTTTCTCATTTCTTCTTTTCTCCTCTCATTAGGGACTTCCCTTCACTTTGTCATCTGCAGTACCTGCTTTTATGGTACTGTAGACATTTTACTGTGCCGCCAGCTGCTCCCCTAACGCCTTGCACTCGGCAAGCGAAACATCATCCGGTGTCAGATGGCAGATCAGTCCTTCCCCGTTCAGGACTTTTGCGCCTGCGCCCTCCATGCGCTCTGTCCAGTCACGCATCCACTGGCCATCTCCCCAGTCATAAGAACCAAAGAGCGCAATCACCTTTCCATTCACATTGCCCTCTAACTCTGCCACGAACGGCTCCATCTCTCCTTCGTCTAACACCTCAGCACCCATTGCCGGGCAGCCAAGTGCAAACACCTTTTCCTCTGCCAGATCTGCAGCAGAAACCTCGCTGACATGAACCACTTTTGCTTCCTTTCCTGCTGCGGTAATTCCCTCACCAATCGCCTCTGCCATTGCCTGTGTATTTCCAGACTGTGACCAATAAACTACATACATAATGCTACCTCCTGATTTTATTAGTTTAGACTTCTTTTGGTTGGTACCAACTAACCATAGAATAATATAACCCCTGTTCCATCTTTTGTCAAGAAAAAATAAATGCTTTCCACATTTATTTAACATCCTGCTTCCCTTAAAATCTCATGAAGTGCTGTCCCACTGCTGGTATGACATCTGACAATTTCCGTATTGTTCTTTGCCGCCTCTGTTACTGCACAGTGAACCATCTTATGGGAAACCGTATTTGTAAACAGAATCATCAGATCCGGTTTCCCAATCTGGTTGCTCATCTGCGTTGTCATATGGGTAAACACCTTTGCCTTGCAATGAAATTTTTTACAGATTTCCTTGTATTTCTGAACCATGCGGTCATGCCCGCCCACAATTACGACGCTCATGCTTTTCCTCCCGTTTTACAGTGCCATGCGGCGGATGCTTCCGCCTCCGCAGACATAACGCACCATTTTTTCTTCCTCTTTTTCAAACCGCTCAAAGAGCGACTTTTTTTCCTTGGAATCACGATATACCTTCCAGTACCCCGTACATAAACTGTTCTGCCCGCAATGACGGATAAAACCGGCAACATCCTCTACCGGATATCCTAAAAAAATGCCCATTTCATGCGGAAACTCACCGGTTCCCTTCTGATAAGCCTGAAATTTCCTGCGAAACTCCATCATAAGCTCCCAGAAAGGAACATCCTCATATCCTAAAAACCTTAAAAGATTCTTTACCCTCCGGCTCTTAAAATAATCCTTAAGCTCCTGTTCCCGGTACAAAAGCATCGTGATTTTTCCCCGATACTCCGATAACGTAATATGGGAGATAGGAGAATCCTTCAAATTCTGAAGCACCCGGCTCCTGGAACCCGAATCCACAATCAGCAGATTCGACACCTTTAATCCCCCAAATACCGGCGCACACTGCATCGCCATCTGCAGGTCCAGATCATTCCGGTCCATTCTCTGGACCATATGTAATACTTCTTTACTCATAAAAATCCCCCATTCCGAACGTTCCTTGTGAGGAGACCATCACAGAAATCTGCAAATGCAGTTTCTGTGATGGTATCAGAGCGATTTGAGCCCGGCACAAACAGCCAAAACAACTTCTATCCTCCTCATATTCTTTCTGCCCACTATTTCACAGTTACCTTTACTGTCACAATTTTTTCTGCAGCCTTGTAATCCCCATTTGCCTTAACAGAGATTTTGACCTTTATACTGTATTTTCCCTTTTTCGTTTTTTTCTTTACTGTAATTTTCCCATTCTTTTTGTCCAGAACCAGCTGCTTGCTTCCTGATACCCTGCTAAAGGACAGCTTTCCCCTGCTGTCCGCAGAGGCTCCCAGAGAAAAGCTCTGCGCCTTCTTCTTTACCTTTGAAGCCTTAAACATTTTCGACAATGCTTTTACCTTGATTACCGTAACCTTTTCAGCAGCTGCCGGTGCAGCACTCGGTGCTGTAGACGGCTCCTGTGTGGCTGCCGGTGCAGCAGACGGCTCCTGTGTGGCTGCCGGTGAAGCAGACGGCTCCTGTGTAGCTGCTGGTGATGCAGATGGGGAAACCGCCGGAGTCCCTGCTTGAAAATTATATGTGACATCCTCATATCCCAATGCTCTGGTAACAATCTGCCAGTACCCGTTTCCATCGGTTCCTTCCGGAAGCGCACATCGCAAGGATTTTGTCAGCCCAAGAGAAATTGTCCCTGCTTTGATCCAGTTATCCGCTGCGAACTTTGTACCATAAACAGCCTTTGCCGCAGCCCTTCTGTTTTCTGCAGGATTCGTATCTCCATAGTATTTCCAGGTAACATGATATAAGCCTGCCGCAAAATCTGAAATATTCTCACCTGTCAGGTCCACACGCAGGAATTCCCCATAAGTTCCGGTTTTCTCTGCACCCTTTACATCTACATTGATTTTACCGGTGTCTGCTTTTTTCTGGGCAATACCTTTGAGCCCGGAACCTGTACCTGTTCTGGCAGCAGAAAACGAGAACGTACCATCTGCATTCTTCACCGCTGTTTTTAGACCGTTCGTATCCTTATTCACTTCCGCAACGGCTGTATAAGCAGAAATAGTCCCATTTTTTTTCGTTTCCGTATATCCTCCGCTCAAAGAACCCTCATTGGAAACCGTCTGATATAAAGCCTTAAACGCGGCTGCGTCCTCCGAAGCCACACGAACCGGTACATATTTGATACCCGTCACCTTATAATCCTTCATAGTAAATGTGGTGCCATCCGCTTTTTTGAACTGCGCAGTCGTAACAGCCGGATCTGTCTCACTCTTTATTTTTTCAAAAGAAGCAGTGGAGCCATCTGCAAATGTGACTGTCTGTCCATCGGCAGACCACCCGGAAACCGTATAGCTTTTCCCATCTGCATCATAAACCACAGGAACCGACTGGAAAGAGGCTCTCTGAAGCCCATGCTTTACAGTGGCTCTGGACACCGCATCGAAAGCACCTTTATCTGCATAGCCCTCGCTGTCATTTTCCAGCGAGGCAGCATCAGAACCAGCTCCATATACTCCCTCTGCTTCCCAGTATTCTTTCCAGCCAAGTGCGGCATACATATATTCATAAGTTACTACCTTGATTTCTGCCTTCAATTCCGTAAAGCCCTTCGCATACAGGGTAACGGTATAATTTCCGGGTTTCAGCCTTCCATTCTCATAAAATGCATCATATCTGTGTACCTCTGCCTGATTTGCTCCCACAGAAGTACCGCTGTTCAACGCAATCTGTACTTTATTGTAATGATATCCGCTTTCTGCCTGCTCTCCATAATAATCACTCCAAGGCATTGCACCTGCTGTCGTAACACCATCA
>CADBMP010000401.1 GCA_902795775.1 uncultured Lachnospiraceae bacterium
CATTTCTTCAAGAAGTACCTTTTTATGTGCCTCCTCCATTTCTGTAAGCGGCATTCTCAATGGTCCTGCCTGATATCCCAGCATATTCATTGCTGCCTTGACAGGGATTGGATTGACTTCTGAGAAAAGGGCATGGATCAGAGGGATAAATTTTATCTGAAGCTCTGCCGCTGTCTTTACATCTCCCTCAATCAGCTTCATGACCATATCATGTGTTTCCTTTGGTGCCACATGGGAAAGCACAGAGATTACGCCTTTTCCGCCCAAAGCCACGATAGGCACGATCTGGTCGTCATTTCCAGAATAAACATCAATATCTCCCTGTGTAAGAGAGAAAATCGTTGCAACCTGGGACAAATCCCCGGATGCCTCCTTTACCCCGACGATATTATCCACTTCATTCACCAGATCAGCGATTGTCTGAGGGGCAATGTTCACTCCGGTTCTCCCCTGAATATTATAAAGAAGCACCGGAATATCCACACTTTTTGCCACTTCAGTAAAGTGCTTTTTTAATCCGTTCTGTGTTGCCTTATTATAATAAGGAGATACCAGCAAAAGTCCGTCTGCATCTGCCTTACGTGCCTCCTTTGAAAGATATACTGCCGTTTCCGTAAAATTCGACCCGGTTCCGGCAATTACAGGGACTCTTTTCTTTACCATCTGGACACAGGCACGTATGGTTTCGATATGCTCCTCATGTGTCATGGTGGAAGCCTCTCCTGTCGTACCACAGACCACGATTGCATCTGTTCCAGCAGCAATCTGGTCATTGACAATTTTCTCCATTTCGTCAAAGTTAATGGAACCATCCTCATTCATTGGTGTAATAAGTGCTAAACCTGCACCGGTAAAAATAGACATATTTATCTCCTCCTTGTAAATTTCTAAAAAACTTTATTTATCATTATATGGCTGCAAGGTAAAAATGTGCTGAGGTGTCCTTTCCTATAATTATTCAGCTTTCCCCAAAAATCCCTCAAAAAATTTGTTACATATTCTTCGGCATCTTTAAGGTGTGACTATCATCACACCTTATGAATCTGTATGGCTTCCCGCCTAAAAACAAGTTTTCAGCAGAAATCTATATGGATTCACAGGAGGGCTAATAGTTGTCCTTTTCTAAATCAATCTTAGAAATAACATCTGCATGTGCGGCTATGGTTTTCGGAAGCATCCTGCCAGTGAGTACAAGCCTTTCATAATCCTCCCTAAGATCAATCAGGCTGATAATATCCTCCACAGACAGAATATCAAGATCGATCAGTCCTAACACCTCATCCAGAATAAGGACATCACACTCTCCTGTATCTATCACCTTTTTTGCAAAATTAAAGGCATTGAGAAAATTCTTGATTTCTTCCTTTTTTTGGGATTCTAAAAGCTTATCATACCTTCCTTCCCATTTTTCAAAGCGGAACAGCCTGATATCAGGCTCCAGCTTTTCAAGATAACAAAACTCTTCTGCATCCTTACCCTTCAGAAACTGTATGATGGTTACTTTTTGTCCCAGACTGGCAGCACGTATTGCCTGCCCAATCGCAGCAGATGTTTTTCCTTTTCCTGAACCATAAAACACCTGCACAATCCTGTGTTTCATTTTTCTCCTCATTTCTGCGCTGCTTTTTCTGCTCCTGCCCACCGTCTTGTGCCACGCAACGCATAAACACAAAACAGAGTTCCAATTCTGCATCATTACAACAATGTACTGAATTGTAACAAAATGGCCAGAATATCCTCTGCATTTTATACCCTGCATCGTCAACTCTAGCCATTCTATCATATATTATGCGAAAAATCCATATCTTTTTTACGATTCCTCCGGAAGCACCTCCATTTTACTTACGGAAACCTCATAGGCAATACGTTTTTCATACTCATCCTCGCCAATTTTTTTCTGATATTCCCTGCTCTGAATTCTTCCCCACATCTGAACATGGGTTCCTACCTCGAACTGATCTGCGTATCTGGCATTTCTCCCCCAACAGATGCATGGAATATAATCTGATTTTCCATAAGGACGATTTACAGCCAGAAGAACATCCGCAATCTCCCTTCCAAGCGGTGTTTTTCTGTAGACCGGCTGCTTGCACACATAACCATCCAAAAAGATCTGATTTGGATTATGTTCTTCTGTTTCTTCATTTTCCAAAAAGCTGACTTCTCTGGCAAATACAGAAAGCACCAGACGGTTTTTTGTCCCTTCGTGGCGGTTGTAGGAACGAAACTGACCCGTTGCCTGCAGAATACAGCCTCTGTAATCTGCTTTCACATCCAATAATCTTTCTGATACCATAACCGGAATGATATCAAAAGATCTGCTCAATCTGCATACAGCTATGTTCACCATAAAAAAATGCTCTCCATATACCTCATGGCTGAACGAAAACTCACTGACCACCTCTCCTGCAATGGTAACCTGGTTATTTGTAAATACTTTATCCAACATTTGTTTTCCTCCTTTTTTCATAAGAGCAGGACTTAAAAGCACCTGACTTCTCCGGTATTCTGTTTTAATTAGTCTATGAATACATAAGCTATTTTAGTACAAAAAGACCGGACTGTTCACACCATTTGTACGACATTTTCCGAAATAAATCCGTTTTTTTCGCAAATTTCAACACATTCCTGATGCTCTTACTATGCCCTGTTTACATAACCATTCAGTTCTCCACATTTTCATTCCAAAAAACTGTTATGACGCCTGAATACAGCACCAAAGCCGGATAATTAAGGGAAAATTTACCAGCCAAAGCTCCCTGAACATCTCCTGAACGATTACCTATTTTCCAATATTACCATATTTTTCCAATTTTTGCAAACGAAAGTTGTAATTATTCAGCCTTCCTATCCATCCATATGTTTTTTTACTGAAAACTTGTTTTCAAGGGAAAAATCATATGGATGGATAAGGTGTGATGATAATCACACCGCAAAATAGCCCGAAGAAAATCAGATGCAACTCTGATTTTTTGAGGGCTGTTTTTGAGGAAGGCGGAAGCCTTCCTGTAAATCCTATGATTTTTCACCAAAAACTTGTTTTCAAGGGAAAAATCATACATAATCTAATTTTCCTGTAATGCCTGCATCATCGGCGGTATCAATTGTTTTTTTCTGGAAACCACACCTTTCAAAATCACACGACCAGTTTCATTTTTCAGATGGAATGCCTTTAATGCCAGATCCACTGCACCATTTCCAGCACAAATAAGCTCTGTTTCCGTCTGCATGATGTTTGTCAGCATAAAAAAGATCATATCCACGCCATGGTCATTTAAGGCTTTTTCCATATACGGAAGCAACCGGTCCTTAATTGCCTCCAACTCCTTTTCAGTCATGGAATTGATCTGCCCCACACCAAAGGTCGTTTCTCCCACCGCAAACTTTTTAAAATCCTGATAGAAAATTTCTTCTGCAGATTTTGCGGATAGATTGCTTCCTGCCGAAAACATCTCTTTCGCATACTCCTCCGCATCAATGCCTGCAATTTTCGCAAGCTCCTCTGCCACCTCCTTATCGGTCTGTGTACAGGTCGGAGAACGGAAAATCAGGGTATCGGATAAAATGGCAGAGCATAAAAGTCCTGCAATTTTTTCAGTGACCTCCACCTGATGTTCCTTATACATCTGATAAATGATGGTTGCTGTACACCCAAGCGGTTGATTTCTGAAAAATACAGGCTGTAATGTCTCTAAGCTTCCAATCCTGTGATGGTCGATAATCTCTAAAATTTCCGCTTCCTGAATCCCATCTACCGCCTGCGTGGTCTCATTATGGTCTACTAATATGAGCTGTTTCTTTCTGGCACCGAGCAGCCGTCTTCTGGAAATCATGCCGTAATATTTTCCATTCCAGTCGAACACAGGGAAATCCCGGTATCTCTTTGTTGCCATGATTTTACGAATATCATCTAAATATTCTCCCAGCCCGAACGTGACCAGACCTTCCCTCCTCATAAAGAAACCGATTGGGATACTCTGATTGATCAGGCGTGATGCCGTAAATGTATCATATGGCGTTTTAATAATGGAACAGCCTTTTTCCTCTGCCAGTTTGCTGATAGTATAAGAAACCCTGGCTCCGTCACATACAATGATGCATTTTGCGTCCATTTCAATGGCACAGAGCTGTGATTCATAACGGTTTCCAAGAATCACCAGATCCCCCGGGTCTATGTAACTTTCCATCAGATCCGGATTCGCAGCAGCAATCAGGCATTTTCCGCTGGTAATCCTTTCTTCTGCCTGCCCCCGGATCATCTCCCCGGAAAGTGTTTCAATCACATTGCTGAACGGCGTGTTTGCTTTTGCCAGAATCTCACTGTCATAAACTTCCATATATGATTTTGCAATATCTTCGATTGTAATCAGCCCTTTCAGCTCATTTTCTTCGTTGATGACAGGAAGTGTCTGAAGTCCGTCTGTACGCATCAGCTCCCATGCGTTCTTTAAAGAAATTCCTTCCTTTACCCCTTTCACCATGCCGACATCGATATCAGATACCTGCGCCCGGACATCCCCCATATATTCCGGATCGGGTACCTGGAATTTTTTTAAAACGAACCTGGTTTCTGAATTAATCTGCCCGGCACGCTTTGCAATATAATTTCCTTTTCCAAGCTTTCTTTTTAAATATGCATAGGCAATCGCCGAACAGATGGAATCCGTATCCGGATTGATGTGTCCGATTACATTTACCGGATAATCCGCATTTTCACTCATAATAATTCCTCCTCCAAATTGATAAAAATATTTATTGTATGGTCACGTTATCTCTTTTGCAGCCATATCATTAAATTCATTTTGAATGGTAATACGAAGTTGCTATTCACGGCTTTAACCTTCGAGGATTCTTGCAGAAATGCCTATAAATGCTATATTTTTTAATTCATTTATAATGGCATTTCTGAAAAAGTACGAGGGTTTCAAATATAAACGCAAAGCGTTTATGCTGCCAAAGATGCGGAGCATTTTGTGTGCATCCGGCTATTTAAGGCGTGACTATCATCACACCTTATGAAAAAATGAACGTTTCACGTTCATCATAGGAGTTGCGTTGCAACTCCATTATGTCCAAAAATC
>CADBMP010000402.1 GCA_902795775.1 uncultured Lachnospiraceae bacterium
TGGCGGAGCAGAGGCAAATGTGGCTGTTTCTTTAGCCTGTATGGGATTTCAAACCGGTTATGTGACAAAACTGCCGGAACATGATATGGCAGATGCGGCACTGGAATACCTGAACGGCTTTAGCGTGGATACCTCAAAGGTCCTGCGCGGAGGAAAGCGCATGGGGATTTTCTTCATGGAACAGGGCGTTTCCCTTCGGCCGGGACGTGTCATTTACGACAGGGAGCATTCTTCGGTGGCAGAAGCTGCACCGGAGGAATTCGACTGGAAAAACATCCTTGCGGATGCATCCTGGTTTCATGTGACAGGAATCACGCCTGCCCTCAGCGAAAATACCGCCAATGCCTGCCTTGAGGCATGCCGGACGGCAAAACAAATGGGAATCCCTGTCTCTTTTGACGTGAATTACCGAAGCTCTCTCTGGAGCCGGGAACGCGCTGGAAAAGTCATTGGAGAAATCAGCGAATATGTCGATCTCTGCTTTGCAAATGAGGAAGAAATTGAACAGGTCTATGGAATCCCTTCTGCCGCCAGAGGACAGGCAACTGCGCCGGAAAACCATGAGATTTACGAAAAAATGGCCAAAGAGCTGATGAAAAAATATCCGTTCCGTCAGGTCGCCCTGACACTTTTAGATACCGTAAGCTCTGACACCTACCACTGGCAGGCAGTCCTTTGTGACAAGGACGGGGCGCATTACAGCAGGCTCTATGAAAATGTGCAGAACGTTGACCGGGATGGCGTAGGAGACGCTTTCAGTGCCGGACTGATTGCCGGACTTCTGAAAAAAGAAAATGCCAAAGAAGCGGTAGAATTTGGTGCAGCTGCAGCCGCTTTGAAATTCTCAATAGAAGGAGATATCAATTTGGCAGGATATGAGGAAATCAACACATTGGCAGAAAAAAATGGAACCGGAGATGTAAAACGATAAACATCTCCGGTTCCCAAAGTCATCACACTAATGGCACCCGCCCCTGCACTTGCTGCAGTCACCGCCGCACTGCAGGGACTTTCCTGCTTTTTTATCGCGGACCATACTGGCCACGATTCCTGTTATAACCACAAAAAGTACTCCTCCCACAACTGCCGTTCCCAATGTCATATCCTTCCCCCCTTTTTGGACACATGGATGACCGGAAGCTCTCACTGTCCGGTCATCCATCCAAAGCATCACCAAAACATCTATAATATTATCAAAATCTATTAATAATATTATCAAAACATTTATAATTTTACCAAAACAATATCAAAGACATTATGCAGCCTGCTTCCTGCTCTCCCCAATCTCTAATGTAGAACTCTCTTTGTATGGCCGGAACAGCAGATAGCCTCCGCCAATGACGATTGCAAACGCCACAACAGTCCAGACAGAGAAGTCACCGTAAGCAAACAGCACACCAATACGGAACACTGCAAGCGATACCATATACGCTAGCGCACACTGATACCCGATGGCAAACCAGAACCACTTCACATTGTTCATTTCACGCTTGATGGCACCCATGGCTGCAAAACATGGTGCACAGAGGAGATTGAAAATCATATACGAATATGCTGCAATCGCCGGTGCATATGGAAGATATGCCTTTAATGCCCCCCAGATCTCATCACCGTTCTCAGAAAGTTCCTCTCCTGTAAACTTAAACAAAATACCAAATGTACCTACTACATTTTCCTTTGCTACAAGTCCGGTCAGCGCAGCCACTGCCATCTTCCACTTTCCAAAACCAAGCGGGACAAAAATCCATGACAATGCCTTTCCGATTCCCGCCAAAATACTTGAATCCATCTGGTCTTCCTCAAGCATCCCGAATTTTCCGTCTGACCATCCAAAGAATGTCATGAACCAGATTACAATCGTGGAAAGCAGAATGATGGTTCCGGCCTTTTTAATGAAAGACCAGCCACGCTCCCACATGCTTCTAAGAATCGCACCCACTGTCGGCAGATGATACTCCGGAAGTTCCATAACGAATGGAGCCGGATCCCCTGCGAACATTTTTGTCTTCTTCAAGATAATACCGGAAATAATAATTGCTGCCACTCCGATAAAATATGCACTTGTTGCCACCCAGCCGTTGTTTTTAAAGAACGCTCCTGCAATCAGCCCGATAATTGGCATCTTTGCACCACAAGGCACAAAGGTCGTCGTCATGATGGTCATCTTCCTGTCCCTGTCGCTTTCAATGGTACGGGAAGCCATAATTCCCGGAATTCCACAGCCGCTTCCGATTAACATCGGGATAAAGGACTTTCCGGAAAGACCGAATTTTCTGAAAATCCTGTCCATAATGAATGCCACGCGCGCCATGTAACCGCAGCTTTCCAGGAAAGCTAAAAACAAAAACAATGTTAAAATCTGAGGCACAAAACCAAGCACTGCACCGACACCAGCGATAATTCCGTCATTGATAAGTCCGGCAAGCCAGTCTGCACAATGGATGGATTCTAAGAAATCGCCCATGGCCGCATGAAGTCCCGGAATATGTGCACCCTTGATTCCAAGAAAATTCCAGCCGTCATCCCCAAAAAGCTGGTCATTTGCCCAATCCGTCGCATTGCTTCCAAATGTCTGCATGGAAACATAATACACCAGTGCCATTACTGCCACAAAAATTGGAAGACCTAAGATCCGGTTCGTTACCACCTTATCAATCTTATCCGAAAGCGTTTCCTTTCCGGTTCTTCCTTTTTTCACACATGCTCCTATGATAGAAGTAATGTATGTATATCTTTCATTTGTAATAATGCTTTCTGCGTCATCATCAAATGCTTTTTCAAGCTCTTTGATTTCCTCAGAAACATCCGGCACACTTCCGGAAAACTTTGATGCAATCTTATCATCACCTTCTAACAGTTTGATGGCAAAAAAGCGTTTTCTTTCTTCCGGAATTTCCAAAAGCTTATCTTCTGCCCTGGAAATGACTGCTTCTGCATCTTCCGAAAATTCATGCACCACCCCGGCTTCTTTTTTCTGTTTTGCAGCCTTGACAGCACGTTCTGCGGCCTCCTTGATTCCCTCGCCTTTCAGCGCAGAAATTTCAACCACCTCACAGCCAAGCTTTTCCCCTAATTTCTTTGTGTCAACCTTATCCCCATGCTTTTCCATTAAATCAAGCATATTGACTGCCATGACCACAGGGATTCCAAGCTCCAGAAGCTGAGTGGAAAGATAGAGGTTACGCTCAATGTTCGTGCCATCAATGATATTTAAAATGGCATCCGGCTTTTCATCTAACAGATAATTTCTTGCCACGACCTCCTCTAATGTATATGGTGACAGGGAATAAATTCCCGGAAGGTCCATGACCTTTACATCCTTCTGCCCCTTTAATTTTCCCTCTTTTTTTTCTACCGTCACTCCCGGCCAGTTCCCCACGAACTGATTGGAACCGGTAAGCGTATTAAAAAGCGTTGTTTTTCCAGAATTCGGATTACCCGCTAAAGCGATTGTGATTGACATAATCTCCGCCTCACTTTCTCAATAATAATTTTTATGTAAACCCACCTGTCAGTTTTCTAATAAGTCTGGTCAATCCAAAAACTCAATACCGACACCACCATAAATGAACCAGTGATTACTCCACCTCTATCATTTCCGCATCCGCCTTCCGGATGGAAAGCTCATACCCTCTGACCGTCACCTCCACCGGATCCCCAAGCGGTGCGACTTTCCTGACAAAGACCTCCACGCCTTTTGTAATCCCCATATCCATGATACGGCGTTTTACAGGCCCCTCTCCGTTCAGCTTTTTTACCTTTACGGTACTCCCAACGGAAATCTCCTTTAATGTTTTCATAACGTGTTTCCTCCTTATTTGGTCAAATCATGGTTCCATCTTCTTTTCTAAACCATGATCCGGTTTGCCATATCCTTTCCAAGTGCCACCCTGGAATCCTTTACGTTCACAATCAAATTTCCATCTGCTTCCGAAACCACCGTCACAGTGCTCCCGGTAACAAAGCCTAAATTTTCCAGAAATTTTCTTGTTTCCTCTTTTCCTGTAATCTTTAAGATCGTATTTTTTTCTCCGGCACCCGCCATTGTCAAAGGCATCATAAACCACCCTCTCTTCTTTTCAGTATTGAACTCTTTGCTCCATCCACTAACCAATTGAGGCAGAAGGCAGATACCCGGCTCCTGTCTCGTCTGCACCGCACGCATGCAGCTTTGCTGCTAAATTCCTCATGCGGGCGTGTGCAGAAAAAAAACTCATAAAAGACGAAAAAATTACATTTTCCCGCTCCTATGAGTTAGTATAATCTAACATCTATTAGATTGTCAACACTTTTTTTATATTTTTCTAACTTTCCCCGCAACACTATTACACTTCTAAATAACACACCTCTTCCGTACTACTCATGCATCTTGTATTCCTTGTCATCATCAATCATCTGAACCATGATCCCTGCCATGACCGGATCAAACTGCGTCCCACTGCACCGCACGATTTCCGACCGGACTTCTTCCTGCGGGCGCACTTTGGAATACGCCCTGTTCGATGTCATTGCATCATACGCATCTGCCACTGCAATGATCCTGGCCTCCTCCGGAATCTCCTCCCCGGCAAGCCCGTCAGGATAACCCCTGCCGTCATACCGCTCATGATGCCATCTGGCACCGTTCGCCATTTGCGGCAATTCCTCCACAAACTGCAGGATATCCGCGCCCATTTTCGGATGCTCCTTGATTTTTGCAAATTCTTCATCCGTAAGCCTGCCGTTTTTGTTTATAATCGCCTCCGGAACGCCAATCTTCCCAATATCATGCAGAAGCCCCATAATATAAATGTCCTCCTGCTCCTCCTCTGTCTTGTTCATGCGTTTCGCAATCTCTCGCGCATACTGTGCCACACGCACCGAATGGCCGCTCGTATAACGGTCCTTTGCATCCACCGCCTTTGCAAGCGCAAGCATAAATCCTTTTGTCATGTGCGTAGTCTTTTTTTCCTGCTCCACCATCCGGTCTATGTACAAATACATATCCCCCACCATCTTCTGAAGACTCTGATATAACCGCTCCACTTCATCTCCCGAATGGATGTCAAGCTCAGGAAGTGCCGCAGTACGGTTCTTTTCATCCATTTCAAAATACCGGTCCATCAAAATGGACATGGCTTTGATCGGATGCACAATAAATCTCATAATGAATAAATTGAACAAATAAGACACAGGCACCGCAGCACTCATGATCATAAAAATCATACGCAGATTGTCGTTCCAGTGCTCTTTCATGAACGAAAGGGATAAATTCGTTTTCTCTGCGGAAGCCGTAAAAAGATCATAGCACAGCATTGCCACAAGGGACAGAATAAGAGCCTCTGCCAACGACAATAACGTTACCTTTGTTCCTAATATTTTCCATCCCCCGTCATCCTCTTTTCCGTCATCCAGATACACCCATCCGTAATCCGTCATGCGCTTCAGCCATTCAGGAGCATAACGGAAAAAAAGAAAATTGATTCCGGATGAAATGGCTACCTCCGGAAATGCACACAAAAACAACTTCCAAAAAGGCTGGGTAGAAAACATATTGCTTTTCCCGATTGCAGGCATAATCCATTTAAACGTGATCATCCAGCAGAACGCAAGTGCAGACGCAAGAACCAGGTCAGCAAAAAACATTTTTTTTATGCAGGAAAACCATCCTTTATAAGACAACACGGAAGCAGCAAGTACCAGTACAAGGTACGTGACCATTGCGTAAAATGACGTAAAATCACCCGCCACATGATACAGTTCCCAGATAAAGCTAAGGGAAAAGGATAAAATTCCACAGCCAAGTCCCCCGATTCCAGAAGCGACAAGAACGAAAATATCTGTATAAGCAAATGTAAAATCCCCGATAATGACCAGACTCACTTCTCTCAATCTGCCAATCGCCACGCCCATGGCACAGATTACTGCCAGAAGAATAATAAACCATACCGGCCGTCTTTTCCAGCCGGGCACCTCTTTTTCTATTGCTTTCATATCTGTCCTCCTATTCCTCCTGCACCACACTTCCATCCAGCCTGCTCGTCCTGAACGGTGCCACAGGAATTCCGCTTCTGCCAAACAATGTAATTTCCTGATAATTTGTCCAGCAATATCTTGCAAATTTTGGAACCGGAACACGTCCGCTCCTTAACGCAATGACTTCTCCCATGATTTCATAATCTGCAGGATAATATACCCCGTCCTCTCCTGCCAGTTCAAATCCCTTCACCATTCCGATACAGACAAAACCACCATCCGCATGAAGGAACCTGAGCATCATGGTTTCCCCGTCCACGTAGCTGTCCTTATAAACCGGTCCGAATGCCTCTTTTTCCGGAATCAGGTGATAGACCAATGCATATGCCTGAAGTGCGAGCCTTCTTCCCACGACCTCTTTTTTCACCGGATGGATATTTCCATACTCCCCACTCTCTAAAATCACAGCAATCCCCGTATTTTTTATTGTCTGGAACGTCCGCATCTGTGCCTCCCGTATCAATGGCCAGTTCTTGTAATCCGGCTCCCCTTCGTTCTGAAAAACAGGAAGCTGCACAAACAGGAACGGAAGCTCATCATCCTGCCAGTCGCTGCGCCAAAGGGAA
>CADBMP010000403.1 GCA_902795775.1 uncultured Lachnospiraceae bacterium
ACCATCGTGAAAACATAAGGTACTTGCATAAGCAGGCACCTTATGTTATAATCCTTTTCAGAAAGGCTGATCAGATGTGATTCGCTCTGATTGTTGCCCTCAGTAAGCACTATTTAGAGATAGCATTCACTTTAGGCGGTGGGATGCTATTTCTTTTTGTTTTGATGGTTATCTATGTAAGCTAACCCAGCGAATACCACGAGCAACAATGTAAGGACTTCCATTGTATTCATCGGCATCACTCCCTCCTTTGTAAAAACTAGAGGGTAACAAATCAGAAAATCACATCCTGCTTTCCGTCCAGATTACATCACGATTATAACACATCTGTAAAAGATGTCAATTTCATTCGGTTTTACGTCTTGTCAATCCGACCATCAAAAAAGACACTCCGAAACGGAATGCCTTTTTCACCTAATATTCCTTTTATCCTAACTTTTCTATCTATCCCTTATTCGTGTCCTGCAGTTCCGGCAATCCTCCGATACTCGTAAGCAATGACAGAACACCTGCAAGTACCGAAGTGCTGAGGACCATAACCCAGTCCACATCAGACAGCAACGCAGTTGTTCCAATAGAGGCAACCGCTGTCTGCGCTACTGTTCTCACTGCCCTGATCCCCGCTTTCTCAAACCATAACTTCATAGCCATCTCCTCCTTCCTCTAAATGCTGACCTCTTTCGGCAAATCATAAAGGCGGTACACTTCCATCGTCACCTTCGTAGCGTCAAAATGCGGCGTAGCGGTAAACTGGAACATCATACCGTCCGCAGATTTTGTGACAAAGGTAAGTTTTCTTGCGTAACCGCCCTTAAAATTATTTTCTTCGCCGGTACAAACCACCTCTTTCGGTTCGATGGTACCGGCTGCTCCGTTTAGTAAATCCCTGTGCGCAGCGTAATACTCGCACACCTGATTCACGCAATGTGCGTGGATTTCTGCCTGTGATTTCATTTGCTGTACTCCTTCCTGATATCTACTAAAGTCCTGATGATTTCATCCACCACCCTGTCCACTGCCCCGCGGAATTCGTCCGTATCAAAATAGTCCGATACTGTATTTTTTTGAACGATGTTCCAGACATCCCCCTGATGAAGTTTTATATATCGTTCATCCGTCCGGATGTGGTTCTGTGTGATCCACTTCATCATTTCAAGCTGTACTTTCGCTACGACAAGTCTTCCAAGATTCGTGTCGTATCCCTCAAATCTCGGAATCTGATTTTCGTAGGAATCCAGATACAGACGGATATAATCATACTGATGACGGATGATCATGCGCTCCTTATCACCTGACTCCCTGCCGATCGTAATCTTATCCGTCTTGACCTTGAACAGTCCGTATTTCGCACATACAATAATCAAAATAACCAGAAGAATTGCGATAACCACACCGTTGCTGCCATTAAAGATACTTTCTATGGCTTTCCACATTTTTCTTATCACCTCCTGCTCTCGATTTCTGCAAGGAGGCGTTCCTCGTCTTCTATTGCCCGGAAACGCCCCAGCTCCTCCAGCAGCTCCCTGCATAACGCAGCCAGTTCCTCTATGATCCCTTGCTGCTGCAGGGCAATCCTCGTCATCATCTTTTCTTTTTCCATCTCTCCCTCCAGAACGGTTTCGCCCGTATCAGACCATATGTTTTTATGCGGATATACGCATCGGCATCCGCGAACAGAATCCACTTCAATACGTCATCAAGGACAGCCGCTATCACAGACAACAGGCACCAGCACAAAGAAAACAGAGGGCATATGAGCCCCCTGTAATTCATCCATCTGTCCGAATAATCCCACATCCTCATTCCTGTATCTGCCAAAATGATGCTTCCTCCTATCAGTTCCATGAGCGTGATAAGACAGCCGCCTATCAGCCCCTGCCATAAAAGACCGATGTTGTCCCGGTCATTGATCTTCCCGATCAGGAAGAACGCCGCCGCTCCGAATAACCCCATCGTGTAATAACTGTACCCCCGGAAAGCATATTCGATTCCCATATAGACGCAGAAACCGAACAGCAGAAGGCACAAAGTCTGTAAAATACATAAGAGGCAGAAATGCCTCCCCTTATGTTCGTGCTGAAAAGATTTCAATATCCATCACCTCGCTTGCCGTTTCTGCTCTGTAGATTTCCTCTTTGATTTCCTGCATCCTGTGCTGATGCGGAAGGACAAAATCCTTGATGGCACTTACCAGTGCGATCATCTCCTCGATCGTCATATTCTGACACGCCTCATGCTTTGCGTGCCACTGCAGTTCCGTTTCAATCCCTGCCTGTGATAAGAGCTGGTACTGCATGATCATAGCCTGGATTTCGTTCTGGTCTTCCTCCTGAACCCCGTACTGCTTTCCGTTAAATTCTACCGTTGATTCTGCCAGATACTTTGCAAAGGCATCTTTATTCTGTTCCTGTCTGAGATTCCTCACTTCGTCAATCGGAGAATTTTCATCTATCCGCATATTTTTATAATAGATCGTTTTCACTCTAAACCACCCCCGTTCCTATGGCACTGATGCTGATTTCGCCTGTCGCGTCATTCGCAGTTATTTTGATCCTGACTGCTGTCGCCCATCTGTCCGCTGTCTTGGTTTCATTTGCGAATGTGTGCCTGTCTCCAATGTATTCCTCCCATGTCGGAGAGGCGTCATTCGCATTGTTCGTGACGAAGACCTCCACTGTCGCTCCGGAATCCACCACGCCGTTATAGATTACCCGGATCATTTCAGGTCTTTCCGTTCTCTGCTCCACCGGCGATATGATTTCCAGAACATTTCCAATCTTTACCTGACACGCATCCGAATATACCACGCCGCCCGAACCGGAGTCTGTCGATGCGATCCGGATATATTTTTTCGTTCCGGCGGTCTGTCCTGTCACTTTTGCCCGAAGGTCATTCCCCACATTTGCGTCTGTGACTTCTGCCACTGCTGTCCACACGCCGTTCTTCCGCATCTCAAACGCCGTTATCTCTGTCGGAGATGTGAATGTGCTGTCAGAAGATACCTGGACTTTCGGCACCTGTGAATCCCCGTCCGGATCAGCCCCGCACCTAAACTGTACATAAAATTCATTTCCCCGGCGCATTCCGGCTTCCGGAGAGCTGATGGTCGGCTTTGCCGGTGTACTGTTTGTCTTCGTGAAAGTATAATTTCTTGTGGTCGCGTTGCCGTTTGAATCCGTCACCACGACCTGGACCGTATGCTGAGCTTTTGAGAGTGCCGGCCACCATGTTGATATCGGCACCGTATATACTTTACTGGCGGTGCCGGAAAAAGTCTCTTTCTGCGTGCCGTCTAATTTCACCACTCCGGTAAATGATTCGCTTTCCGGCTCTGTTATCGACAGCGTGAGCGTGGGAGCTGTAGTTACTTCCCCAAAGCCTTTACTTGCTGGGGAGATTTTAGGAGCAGAGTTCAGAATTTCGAGGGCGGGGCGGAACCCGACGCCACTGCGGTTGTACGCTGCATTGCTGAAGCTGTAATTGCGCGC
>CADBMP010000404.1 GCA_902795775.1 uncultured Lachnospiraceae bacterium
ATCTTTGAACAACCGAACCGCCGCTTGCGGAACCGCATGAGCGGTGGTGTGAGAGGACGGGGGTTAGCCACCCCCTCCTACTCGATTATGCACAGGGGAGCAAAAGGATGGTTCCGGATTTGATTATGTAAAAAACATGTATAAATAATATGGCAGGAGGGGAGTGAATGATGATGACGAGAGAAGAATTGAACCAGAAAAAAGATATGATATATTCCTTTCTTTCCTCTGAGGAGTATATACCATTGAAAATAAAGGAGCTTGGTGCCCTGTTACAGGTTCCTGCAAAGGATAAAAAGGCATTCCGTCAGGTGCTTGACGAGCTTATGGATGAGAAAAAAGTTCATCTGGATGCAAAAGGTCGGGTTGTGCTGGTTTCTGAAAATTTCATGACTGGAAAGTTTATGGCAACGCAAAAGGGCTTTGGTTTTGTACGTGCAGAAGGGGAAGCAGAAGATATTTTTATTCCGGCAAATAGTACAAAAGGTGCCATGGATGGAGATCTGGTCCGGATTGCACTCGTGAAAGAGGGGGGAGAAGGAAAGCGGAGAGAGGCAGAGGTCATGGCAGTCTTGGAGAGGGCAGCCAGTACCATTGTAGGTACATATTCTGCGAGCAAAAGCTTTGGCTTTGTGGTAGCGGACAATCATAAATTTACAAAAGATATCTACATTGCAAAGGCAGATACCAAAGGTGCTGTCACAGGGCATAAGGTGGTCGTGGAGATTACAGATTTTGGAAGTGAAGACAGGAACCCGGAAGGGCGCATCATAGAAATAATAGGACATATCAACGATCCGGGCGTGGATATCATTTCTGTCATCAAGGCATATGGACTTCCCGAGGAGTACCCGGATGAGGTAATGAACCAGATAAGGGAAATTCCGGAAGAGGTGCCAGAGGAAGAAAAGGAAGGAAGAACTGATTACAGGGAGTTGCAGACGGTTACCATTGATGGGGAGGATGCAAAGGATTTAGACGATGCCATTACTTTGACAAAGGAAAATGGTATATATCATTTAGGTGTCCATATTGCAGATGTCAGTCATTATGTGACAGAAAAGTCCCCATTGGATAAGGAGGCATTAAAGCGCGGCACCAGTGTTTATCTTGTGGATCGTGTGATTCCAATGCTTCCGCATAAGCTGTCCAATGGCATATGTTCATTAAATGCAGGGGTGGACAGGCTGGCACTTTCCTGTATGATGGATATCAATGGAAAGGGTGAGGTCGTTTCCCACAGGATAGAAGAAACTTTGATTCGCGTGGACCGCAGGATGTCGTATACAAGCGTGCACAAAATCATTGAAGAACAGGATGAAGCGGAAAGGAAGGAGTATGAGCCGCTTGTTCCAATGTTTGAGCTGATGTATGAACTTGCAAAAATTCTGAGGGAGCGGAGATTTAAAAAAGGTTCGGTGGATTTTGACTTTCCGGAAAGCAAGATAACGCTGGATGAAAAGGGAAAACCATTGGATGTACAGGTATATGAAAGAAATGATGCGCACCGCATTATAGAGGAATTCATGCTTGCAGCGAATCAGACGGTGGCAGAGGAGTATTTCTGGCAGGAGCTTCCGTTCGTATACCGGACGCATGAAGTGCCGTCTCCGGAAAAAATATTGCAGTTAAATGCTTTCGTACAGGGGTTTGGATATAATTTAAAAACCGGTGCGGAGGATGAAATCCATCCAAAGGAAATTCAAAAGCTGATACATAAAGTGGAGGGAACGCCGGAGGAGGGCATCATCAGCCGTCTGGCTCTCCGTTCCATGAAACAGGCAAAATATACAACGACCTGTGAGGGGCATTTTGGACTGGCAATGAAATACTACACGCATTTTACTTCGCCTATCAGACGATATCCGGATCTTCAGATTCACAGAATCATTAAAGAGAATCTGCATGGAAAGCTGGTGGAAAAAAGGATTGCGCATTATAACCGGATTCTGCCGGAGGTGACAGTGCAGGCGAGTACCCTGGAACGCAGGGCAGATGATGCGGAGCGTGAAGTGGAAAAGATGAAGAAGGCAGAATATATGGAGCAGTTCATTGGAGAAACTTTTGAAGGCGTGATTTCCGGCGTGACAAGCTGGGGAATGTATGTGGAACTTCCGAATACGATTGAGGGGATGGTCCGTATTGCAGACATTCCGGGAGATTATTTCTTTTTTGAAGAAGAGAATTATCAGTTGGTCGGAGAGCATACCCATCGGGTCTATAAGCTTGGACAAAAACTGCAGGTGGTGGTTGGTGCGGTCGATAAAGCGTTGCGGACCATTGACTTTGAAATACCAGAGATGGTATAATAGTCTCGTGCAGGCACGAGCCATTAAAAAAATTGCAGAATCAGCAATTTTTAGATATGTCCAAAAGGCGTGGACAAAAACAGA
>CADBMP010000405.1 GCA_902795775.1 uncultured Lachnospiraceae bacterium
AAATTTTTCACATTTTATTCTTTTTTTATTTTTTTAGCATAATCATATATTATACATCCTCCGATTATGATGTATCAGAAAGAAAGGGGAACGCTTATGGAACTTATGACCAGAAATATTTACTCACAAAGCATTACCTGCCGCACCGGAATGCAGATGACACTGGAGGAAGATATCAATGTGGCAGATAATAAACCTGATATTGATAAAATCATCAAATTACAGGGCAATGTCCTGATGGGACAAATTACTCCGGAAAATGACCGCATCACCTTAAAGGGAGAGCTTTTGTTTTCCCTTCTGTATCTGACAGGGGACGATTTACGACCAGTACATAACATGCAGGGAAAGCTTCCTTTTGAAGAAACTATGAATATGGAAGGTCTCAGACCGGAAAATGAGGTTCTGTACCATTTTGAGATAGAAGATCTGCAGCCCGGACTCATCAATTCCAGAAAATTCAGTATACGGGCAATCCTGTCAATAAAATGCTGCCAGGAAGAACAGGAAGAAATTGCAGCCGGAACCGATATCATTTCCTCTTTGGAGGACAGGGCGGAAACGGATTCTTCGGAAACACCGTCAGGGCTTTACTGTTTATATGACGATTTTTCCCTTACCAGGCTTTCCAGCCAGAAAAAAGATGTATTCCGTATCCGCGACCAGGTCATTCTGCCAAAGGGAAAACCAAACATAGATACCATACTTTATTATGAAATGGATACAGGAAACCTGCAGCACCGACCGGTAGAAGGCGGCATCCGTTTTTCCGGAGACTTAAAGCTGTTCGTGCTCTATCTTCCTGAAAATGAAGAACGCAAGCTCGAATTTCTGGATATGGAGCTTCCCTTTGATGACGTGATGGGCTTTGAAGAATGTACGGAAGAGATGATTCCGGACATTGAGCTTTTATTTACGAACAAGCTTTTAGAGCTAAGACCGGATGAAGACGGCGAGAACCGCATTTTAGAGGCAGAGTTGAATCTGAACTTCCGCATCCGTTTTTATGAAAATGAACATTTTAAGTATCTTAGGGACGCATACTCCACCTCATGTACACTGAATCTGGAAACCAGACCGGTCACGGCAAGACGGCTCCTCATGAAAAACCAGAGCATGCTTCGGATTGCAGACCATATAAAGATTTCAGATCCATCCTTGCAGATACTCCAGATCTGCAATGCCACCGGCACAGTCAACATCGACGAGCAAACCATTGTGGAGGATGGCATAGAATTAGAAGGCATTGTGGAAATTGATGTTCTCTGCATTACAGAAGATGATGATATGCCATTATCCCTTGCAAAGGGCACGCTTCCTTTCACACATACCATTGAAATCAAAGGAATATCTCCTGAGGATGAATACGAACTGGATGCCGGTATCAGCCAGATCAATGTCATGATGTTAGATGGCGAAGAAATTGAGGCAAAAGTCACTTTAAACCTGTGTGCACTCTGTTTTACGCACAGCACCGAAAATATTATTACGGGAATTGAAGAGCTGCCGCCTGATATGGAACAACTGCAGGCAATGCCGGGAGTAATCGGATATATTGCCGAAAAATCCGGCAGTCTCTGGGATATCGCCAAAAGCTGCCACACCACTGTGGAGGATATCATGAAATTAAACGGGCTGGAAAAAGACCATATCAATGCCGGGGACAGGATACTTTTAGTAAAACAGATGGACGGAATCTAAAAACAGGCACTTCCACGCACAGGAAAAAACGCTCCAAATGCGCCCCTGTGTACCAAAAAGAGGTTTCTGTCTGCTGCTATGGCAGCACAGAAACCTCTTTCCTTTATATATCCTCTTTTTTAACATTCCCGGACTTACTCAATCACTTCAATCCATCCCTCCGGTGCCTTGATATGCCCCATCTGGATTCCGGTCAGCGTTTCCCTAAGTTCAGTAATTACAGGTCCCATTTCGTCCTTGCCGTTCTCAAAGAAAATTTCTTTTCCATGGTCATTGACACAGCCGACCGGTGAAATAACCGCAGCCGTTCCACAAAGCCCGCACTCTACAAAGTCACCAATCTCATCAAAGAAAACTTCTCTTTCCTCTACCTCTAAGCCCAGATAATCCTTTGCCACCGTCATCAGGGAACGTCTGGTGATGGATGGCAGAATGCTGTTCGACTTTGGCGTAACAATCTTTTTATCCTTTGTAACGAACAGGAAATTTGCACCACCGGTTTCCTCCACTTTAGTACGTGTAGCTGCATCTAAATACATATTCTCATCAAAACCCTGCCCATGCGCATCCACAATGGCATGAAGGCTCATTGCATAATTTAATCCCGCTTTGATATGACCGGTTCCATGAGGAGCTGCCCTGTCAAAATCGCTCACACGAATTGTAATCGGCTTTACACCGCCCTTAAAATAAGGACCCACTGGTGTACAGAACACGCGGAACTGGTATTCCTGCGCCGGCTTTACACCAATGACAGCGTTTGAACCAAACATATACGGTCTGATATACAACGTTGCACCGGATCCGTATGGCGGTACAAAATCAATATTTGCCTTTACCACCTGATGAATCGCATCTACAAAACGATCCTCCGGAAACTGTGGCATCTCTAACCTCTCTGCAGAATCTGCCATACGCTTTGCATTTAAGTCAGGACGGAAACAGACTACATGACCATCCTCCGTCGTATACGCCTTTAATCCCTCAAAAATGGTCTGGGCATACTGCAGTACGCAGGCACACTCACTAATCGTCACCGTATCATCTGAAATCAATGCGCCCTCGTCCCATGCACCATCCTTAAAATTTGAAACAAAACGCTTGTCTGTTTTGATATAGCCAAAGCCTATATTTCCCCAGTCAATATCTTTCTTTGCCATAATCCTTACTTCCTTTCCTCGTCTATTCTAAAGTTTTCCTGTCCCGCAGGCGTCATGCTCCACACATCCGCATCTGTGAAGACCATGATAAACTACAGGAAACCAGATTGTATACTTGTATATGATATGGTTGTTTTTTATTGTACCCCTTGATGTTCCGTGTGTCAAGCCATCATTTTTCAAGGGGATATTTCGGGAATCAGCGTTCACATCTTCACTATTCCTCTTCCTCCAGCATGGAGATTCTTCTTGCATGTCTTTCTGCCCCGGAAAAATCCGTATTCAGGAAAGTCTCAACAATTTTCAATGCAAGTCCCGGTCCAATGACCCTTGCGCCCATCGCTAAAATATTGGCATCATTATGTTCCCTGGTCGCCTGTGCGCTGAACGTATCATGGCAGAGTGCCGCCCGGATTCCCTTTACCTTATTTGCCGCAATAGAAATCCCAATGCCCGTACCACAGATCAGAATCCCTTTTTCACACTCACCGTCCGCCACTGCATGTGCCACTTTTTTTGCATATACAGGATAATCCACAGAATCCTCGTTATAACTGCCATAATCCTTATACGGTATATTTTTCTCCTCCAAAAACTTTATAACTTCCTGCTTTAAGCCATATCCGGCCTGATCATTTCCTAATGCTATCATTTTTCCTTCCTCCTGATTTTTTATATATTGTTCGTGCCGGCGTTTCTGCCGTCCCCGGCCTCTGATTCATTCCTTCCCATTCCCGGATTGCTTTCCGCATCCGGTGCAGCATCAGACGATATCTTTACTTTTGCTCCATACCCTCTAATTTCTGAATCAGCCGGTTCACACGAATCAAAATTTCCTCAAAACACTCCTGATACTTCTGGTCCTCCGCACCGGAAGGATTCAAAAGATCGGTATCACCCCCTACAAACTCACCCAATGTATAAACATCCTCCACCATGCCAAAGCTTTCGGCAAACTTCACTTTCTCACTTAACGTCATGGTAATCACCAGGCTTTTTTTCTCTAAATCCTCTTTTACAATCTGTTTTGATTGTCCATGTACCGCCATAGGAAAACTGTTTCTTGTCAAAAGCATATTGCACTTTGGATTGATTGGTTCTTCAAAAAGCACCACAAGTCCCCTTGAAATCGCCTTTGGCAGCCCCTCCCCCGCATTGTTGCGGTAAATTGCCTCTGCAAGCGGGCTCATAAGCGTATTTTCCCTGGATATAAAAATGACCTGCTCAAAGTCTGACACTTTATCACCGCCTTTCCTCTCCGCTCCGGTCTGCGTATATTTTCTGATATCCTGCCGCCTTCAACATCCGGTTCATGATGGCAGCACCCAGCTTGTCCTCCCGGAAACTCTCCGCATAAATATACTCTGCTCCTATTTCATCCATCTTTCTTAGTATATCATATAATCCCGCCGCAATGGAACCCTCATTTTTTCTGGAGCCGATACAATGCACAATCTCCAGCGGATAACATGATTCCGACTCTTTTGCAGCAATTACTGCTGCCCTTTCTCCCCTGTCCCGATGCTCCTTTATCAGCTGATTAATCCTTTCTGCCACATTTTCCTGCTGCCCCTCCACAATGTACATGCTGCCCTTCGGTGCGTAATGCCGGTATTTCATGCCGGGAGCCTTTGCCACAATATGTCCGTCCGGCTTTTTTAAAAGTGCCGGATCTACTGCCACCTCACCAATGACACTCTCTAACATTGCCTTTGTAATATAACCCGGTCTTAAAATGACAGGAGTTTTTTCTGTCATATCAATAATGGTGGATTCCAATCCAATCCCGACAGGACCGCCATCTATGACCATATCCACCCTTCCTTCCAGATCCTCCATGACATGCTCTGCCTTTGTGGGACTGGGCCTGCCGGAGGTATTTGCACTGGGTGCTGCAAGAAGTACCCCGGAGGAACGTATCAACTCCATGGCGACCGGATGCACCGGCATGCGCACCGCGACCGTCTCCAGACCTCCCGTTGTCGAAAGAGGAACCCTCTCACACTTCTTAAAGATTATGGTCAGCGGTCCCGGCCAGAACGCATCCATCAGTTTTTTTGCTTTTTCAGGAATTTCTGATGTGACTTCTGACAGGGAATCTTTTTCTGCAATATGTACAATGAGTGGATTATCCGATGGCCTGCCCTTTGCCGCATATATTTTTTCTGCTGCTTCTGCACGAAGCGCATCCCCGCCCAGTCCATATACTGTTTCTGTCGGGAATGCCACCAACCCGCCATTTAGCAGAATCCGGCACGCCTCATTAAGCTCTTCTGCACAAAATTGTTCCGGATCCACCTTTAAAAGCTTTGTATGTTTATACACTCTCTTTTTCCTCCAATAAATACTCCAAAATCCCTTTCCCGATTGCTTTTGCCAGCCTTTTCTGATACTCCGGCTCTGAAAGAAGCTTCTCCTCCTCCGGATTGGATAAAAAACCACACTCAACAATCACTGCCGGTTTTTCCGATTTCCTGAGAATATAATAACTGTCATTTGCCTTTGCCTGCCTGTGATTTTCTGGATCCACCCCGGAAATCAAAATCTCCTGCAGCCGTTTCGCAAATTTCTCTCCTCTTTCCGATAATGCATGATAAAACACCTGCGCTCCCTTAGACTCTGCCGATGTAAAGCTGTTCTGATGGATACTGACCACCAGTACCACCTCCGGCTGGTTCATCCGGTCAATGCGCGCCCTCATATCTGCACTTTTCTTTCCTGTATCACTTTCATCATAAAGTCCCTGGTCGTTTTCCCTGGTCATCCACACATGAACCTTCTTTTTTTCCAAATAATCCCTAAGATACCCGGCAATTTGTAAATTGATATCCTTTTCGTAAACACCGGATACTCCCACCTTGCCCGGGTCAATTCCGCCATGCCCCGGATCGATTACCACCACAGGTGCTTTTTCCGCAACCGGGCCTCCCACCTCTTTTTTTGCAGAGAATTCTTGAAAACACAGGCTGAAAAGGAAAATCCCACCCAGCAATATCAACGTAACAATCCTTATTTTCTTTTCCATAAAATCCACCGTTTCTTTTTTCGTTTCCATTCACAGCAGCTTCAGAAACTTTTTTGTATTATTTTATGAAACAGAAAATAAAATTAGACTATTTCGTATATTTCGTAATCATGTTCCAGACTTCCCTGCTCTCCAGACCATATTTCCAAAATGCAAAGCCTGCCACTTTCGCTCCGGAAACCTCCTTCATCTTTAACTCCAGAGAATCCCTGTCCTCAATCCACATTTTATGAACGACACCCTTTTCAGAAAATTCCAGATAATTCTGCCCTGCAGCATCATCCCATACCGGCTGCTTTCCTGACTTTTCCACAATCTGTTTTGTATAATTCATGGAACAGCTCTCCACGCTAAGCTCCGTCTGTCCGCTCTTTGTTTTTTCCTTCCAGTATCTGCTGTAAAACGGCAGGCCAATGATTACCTGTTCCTTTGGCACTTCCGTCAATACACTTGTAATAGAATCCTTCACATACGAAAGAGAAGATACGGGACCGGCTTCTTCCGAATTTTTATGATATTCATCATATGCCATGACAATTACATAATCTGCCACCCTTGCCTGCTCTGACCGGTCGTAATACTCGTTATAATCCATTAACGGATAATTATCAATGGAAAGCACCAGCGAATTTGTCCTGCATTTAATTCCAAGCTCTCTTATGAACTGGATAAAATCCTCACCGGAATCTTTCTTTATATATTCAAAGTCAATATTGATCCCATCCAGATCATACTGAATCGCCTTTGCGACCAGATTATTCACAAGTTTCAGCCTCGTACCCGTCTTTTCCAATACCGTTCCAATTTTCATGTCCGGGCTCTGGTCATCACACATTCCCCAGACCTCAATTCCCGCATTGTGAGCCTTTGCCACATAATCATAGCTTGCGGCAGACGCATCCACACCCCCGTCATTATCCGAGGTCTTAAACCAGGTCGGGCAGACAACATTCACGCCCTTAGCAGTGGCCAGCACATCAGAAAGCGTGGAATTTGCCACCTGATTCGTCACCTGATGCCAGACAACAGAAACCTTATCATCCCTCAAAATGTGAGTATATTTTTCCGGTCTGAATTCTGTTGTCTTCTTCTCCTTAAATGCCTTACCAAGACTCGCTGCCTTCACATAACCTATGATTCCCGTTTCCTCCATGACCTGACAGAAACCGGTCTTCTGATTTACCTTTTGCAGCAATCTAAGCTTTGCTCCCTTTTTTTCATTTTTAAGAACCAGGCTCTTAATGCTCTGCTTATACCTAAGCGCACATTCTTCCGAGGTTTTCACGTATTCCTTATCTACACCGAACTCATCTGACACAACAACCCGGTTTGGTTTTTTATAAATCCGATACTGCAAAGCCGTATATTCTTTTATATAGTCCACAGCCACATAAACCTGGTCGTCCTCACTTATGGCCATGACATAATCCTTGCTTTCCTTGCTTCTTCCAATTAAACATTCTTTTTCGCCCGGAACCACAGAAATCTCTGTGGTAGGCGTGGTATATAAAAGAAGGTTCTCATTTCTATCCAGATAAAAGCGGGCATTAAAATGTTCTTTTACATAATCATATGGAATATAAGCCTTTTCGTCCCGGAAGATACATGTCACATCCGTAATCTCATCCTCCACAACGAGCACGCCCTTTTCCCCGTTTCCTTCTACGCCAAAATATTTAGACAGCGGCATCTTTTCCTTGTTTGGCATATTTTTCTGAATTAGATACACAGCTGCAAGTATCAGAAGCAGAACAAGTCCCGATACCACCGGAATGATTATTTTCAGATTCAAGCTTTTCTTCATTTTGTGCTCTCCTTTTTCTTTTATCTTTTTGAAACTTCCTTTTGCTCCCTTGTGCACATAAGGAAATCGGACAGAAAAGAAGATTTCCTTTTCTGCCCGATCCCCAAAATATAAGTGTACGATTCATTGTATCAAAAACTTAATTTATGATGTACTAGCAATATGAATTAAACAACAATCCACTATATAACGAACTTATATAAGAATATCCTCTCGGTGGTTTAGAAGTGTCCGGATAACTGACAACCCTTTTATCAATATATTCCATCGGATTTATCTTTACAGCCACGCTCTTTGCCTTTAAACGGAGTACCATTGGAGAATCGGCACGAAACATATCCTGCATTTCTCCGCTCTCCACCGCATCTGCTGCCAAAGATTCATCTATCCCCAAAAATCCATCCTCATCAAAAGTCATACCATAAGATTCTAACTCATTTTTATAAGGTTCCATAAGACCGTTCATCTCACGAAGCAACTTTGACGGAACATCTGTTTCTCTCGCATAAGCAATACTATGTCCAATCAACTCATTATAATTTGAAACAAAATCCCTGACACCCTCTAAAATCAAGGCACTATTCGGCCGATAATCCACAGAAGCCTCTTCTTCCGATGCTTTATGGAGCGTCACCTTCACTGCATTTCCCAGCGTAAATTCATTTGCAGTAGAACTCTTTTCTGTTCCATTCAATTCAAAGACCGCATTTTTCGGTTTTACAGCAACCCGGTCCAGCCCATAATAAGATACAATTCCCCGCCTGTCCGTAGTTTTATCTTCCAGTGAAAAACTGTCATACCCGTTCGATGTTCCCAATGTCAGGGATTCAATCCGCATACCAATTTTTCCTTCAGCCGAAGAATACGGCTCTGCCAGAAGCCCAATCTTTGCTTTTGTAATAAAACCTGCAAGACCTTCAATTACTTCCCGGTGATTGGCATCTTTACGGATATTATACTGGAAATCATACCCCACATCATTTACAGTGACCTTGAACTGGTAACTTCCAGCATCCAGTCCCTTCCCTGTGTCATAAAAAACCTTTCCTTCATTTACCTGTGCATTTGCAAGCTGTTTCACCCGAATGGAAAATGCACTTGGAAGCTGTTCATTCTCTGCGTCCAAAAGCTCTGCACTGACCTGCTCCGGGTCTGATGAATGTGCTTTTTTCTGCGAAAACAGTGCACTCTCTGAATCATCCGTCAACACGTTTAAAGATTCTTCTAACTTCATGGAAGCTTCTTTGACACCTAAAACATATGACTGTTTTTTATTCGTAAAATTCAACAGATAAACAGGAGAAGACTGTGTCTGTGAACGAATACTCTTTACAACCGAACGCAGCTCCGACGATTTATGCGCATACTTCGTCGTATATTTCGGTTCAAAAGTCGGTATCAAATAATTATATATAGCAGTATTCATAGCGACATCTCCTTTCCCTGGAATGCAAAATGCTGACTTGCCCCGGAATCCTTTCCCGCATTAACGTCAAGCACTGCCGCCCTCTCTTTGATGATAGCTTCTCCGATATCTATATTGATATAAAGCGTTTACCATTCACAGGAACAGGAAACATATACCAGCTATATGAATATACGAAACAACTACCGATACTTATTGCTATTATCATTATACACCATTTTTTCCATTTTGTCGATAGATTTTAAAAAATATTTATAGTTTTATTTTTATTTTCAAGACCTGTTTTCGCCATTTTGCAGTAAATTTTCGCCGTTTTAGCCGCTTGAAGCAGCATTGGACACTTTTTACATCAGACGACCGGTGCAAACCGCAGCCTTATCCTGGGCAGCTCTTTTACTTCCGTATAGTAATTCATCTGCCAGTCCTCTCCCTGCGATGGGTCATTTTCCCCAGAGGCCGGCGGTGCAAATATCTTTAAGCTCATATCCGCCTCCCCGGACAACGGCTTCTTGTAAAACGCACTCATGAAATCAATGTACTCCACGCCTGGTGCCTTGTAGAACCAATGTCCATTCAGCTCCATCATCAAATTTAATTCTTTGCTCTCTCCTTCAAAATACGCCTCACAGAAGACCGGATTTTTTTCAAAATGAAGCGGCATGGCAATCCCATCCGCATCCTCTGCGCCACCCCAGCGGAGCGTCACAGGAAGTGAAATTTCCTCCTTCTCCTCCATTTTTGGCGAAAAATAATCCTCGTGTATGATTTCCCGGTATGTCTGTAAAAGCGGCTGCTCAATTCCCACGTCTGCATTATTCGGATCCTCAATTTCAAGTCCCAGACGGCCTCTGTCACGCATCTGGTACAGTGTAAATGCACTCAGCCATTTCTCCGGATCTGCTTTTAATTTATCACAAAATTCTTGAAGCATCTGCGCCTGCTCAAAAGGTCCGGTCACATCTCCGTCTGCATTAAATTCAGAAAGCACCATTGGCTTTTTCACACCATTATTTACAAACGTATATCTTTCATAGCTCTTTTTCCCAAGCACATAAACATCATCCACCTTGTTGCGTTCAAATGATTTTCCCTCCAGCTCCGGCTCTGCCACATCATACGGCCAGCCCCAGTGGAGTGCCATATACCTGTCCACCGATACAATATCCGCAGCCCTTGCAGCTTCTGCAAAAATGTCCTCCATCTCCATCTTTTCTTTTTCTAACGCCTTGCAGCCGTCCAGACAGATAATGACCTTCACATTCGGTGCCTCCCTGTGGACAATTTCGCAGCAATGTACAAAAAATGCAGCAATCTCCTCATACGAACCCCGCTTATTAAACGAAAACCAGTCACCCGTCGCTTCATGATTGATGCGCAGGAACACACGTCCAAATGTCCGCAGATCCTTTGCGATTGCCACAATATGGTCATCTGAAAGTTTCGGATCGATCGTCATTGTCAAAAGCACATCCTGCCCATGCTTTCTGACATCCCGCATATAAGTAAACGGCTCATCATCAAGCGTTCCGTTCAGGCCCCCTTTATAAGTAAAATAATCATCATACGGATAATCCCATGCAAATTTCACCTCTGGATTTGCATGGACCACACTCGCACGCCCCGGCCATTTATCATCATTCGGATAATAACAGTACATCAGGTTGATTGCGCGGTGCGGCCTTCCCAGTTTCTGCAGAATATAATCCTGATTCACATATTCCCCGCGTTCACTGCCATCCCCAAGATCCACTGCACACTGTGCCGGCCCCATATGTAAGGCACGCACTTTCCCACTTTCATTTAATACACTCATTTCTTCTCCTCCTGGTTTTATTTAAAAATATATTTCGCCCTGTCTGCCAACAGCAGCCATCTAATCCATCAGACCTCATTTTCTTTTGTATCCTGTCATCATGGTAAGAATAAAGCATACTACGGCTGCCCATGCAAAAAATTTATGCCATTTCATAAATGACCGCCTCCCTTCCTTCTTTTGCGGCCAATGTTTGATTATCACTTCGTCACCCGAATGGACATACTGAAGCTGCCCGCCCATTGCAAGTTTCATCATCTTATACGCAGGCTCCCCCGTACAGTGACAGGTATAAAACATGACAGGATACTTCTTCAGTGCTTTTCCAATATCCACCACTTCCCGCAATTCTTTATCTGTGTATTTTACTTTCTTCATCAGATGGAAACCACTGATTACTGCATCAGGAAAAGCACCGTACTTTTCCTGATATGCATCAAGAATGCTTAAGATTCCGTTATGAGCACATCCCGACATAAGGATTCTTTTGTCCCCGTCACGAATCACAAGGTAATGCTCGTGTTTAAAATCATCTCTCACATATTCTCCGTTTTCTTTCACCAGAAGTCTTTGATTGGTAAACGGCAGTTCATGTGACCTTTCTTTGAGGGTAAATAATTCAATTTCATCGTCAATCCGGTAATCCCCGCTTATCGTTTTGACCTGCGGAAGACTCATAATGTCTTTCTCTATACCGATATATCTGTAACGCTCCTTTTCCGCATTCTCTCCATCATCAGCATAATAATCATCCTTCGCCGACTCCTGCATATATATGACCGCATTTGGATTTATCCTGGAAAATGCCATTATCCCGCCTGAGTGGTCATAATGGCCATGGCTCAATATGACGGTATCAACCTGTGTGAGGTCAATCCCAAGCCTCCCGGCATTTTTGAGCGTTTCTTCCGAAGGGCCAAGATCCAGCAGCAGTTTGTGTGCGGACGTCTCTACATAAAACGACAAACCATGTGCGCAAGAACATCCTTCCCTGCCCTCTGTGTTTTCTATCAAATTTACAATTCTCATATAATCCCCATGCCCCCTCTAAATGGTCCCTTGCATCCTCTTTTCAAACCGGAACATCCCCTCCGGAAACTGATCATCCATCTTCTCTGTCGCATCAGGAGCATCCGGATCCGGATGAAGCCGCTCCACTGCGCACCATGCGGCATAACCAATCCCCTTGCTGTGCGCCTTCGGACTCACAAACAGCAGTTCAAGATCACCACGTTCACCATCCACTTTGATGACCACTCCGCCGACCGGCCGGCCGTCCTGCATAATGCGGTACGCCTCACCGCCATCAATGGAACATTCTATCGTCCTGCGGGAGATGATCTGCTCATCCTCTTCAAAATGATCGTCTCTGCAGCCGAATTCTTCCAGGGCACCAT